>NZ_CP118754.2 GCF_034480035.2 Methanosphaera sp. ISO3-F5 | reverse complement strand
TTTTATTCATTCCTTTAATAATTTTTTTTTGGTATAATGTGTAACCTATTTTTATGATGTATGTCATTATAATTATTTTAATTTAATAGCTTATATTTTAATTATACAGTATATTATATATTTAATAGATATATGAGTGGTTTATTATACTTATATTATAATAATAATACATTTATTAGTTATACTAAGTTTTTTATTGGTTTTAATCATTATTATTATATATATTAATATTATACTCCCACACCCATTAGTATTAATATGATAATTGTATTGTATTACCCATTTTATGCTTTATCATTCCTTCATCATACATCACGCAAATGTTATGATTCTCATACCTAATTTCTTTTAACATGTTTTGAATGATTCTATCATTACCTGAAATATTTCTCATCATATTCACCCCACTAATAATCTTATTAATTCATATTTACTCCTGTATTAACTCTTTCAATTATCTCTCCATCATATGTCACAGAAATTGTATGACTGTAATAACAAAAAAAATTTTTTACTAGGAAAGAGGAGCTAGGAAAAAAACTCCCCAATACTAGGAAAAAAATTATTCCACACAATCTTCGAGAATATCCTCCATAAATCCATCCATGCATAACCACCTTTTTAGTTGGATGACACTGACATTTAAGCGTTCAGCCTGGAAGATCAAGTCTTCCTCCTGAACATCCGGTAAAGTCCTTAATATGCTAACAGTTTTCAAATAATTTTCTGGACGAATGTTATCATTGTTTTCAATATTCATGATTTCATCCATAACATTAGCTAAAACTGCCCTTTCATTCTCCAACTGGGCCTCAAGTTCCCTAATGTTATTTTCTATTTTCACTTGTTTTTTCACAAGGACCTCCTTGTTAAGAAAATACATTCTTAATGCTTCATTAACGATTCTGCTCTTATTTTCTAATTCTTTTAAACTTTCTGCATTTTTTTCATCTAAATAAAATGTCATTCTTGGCATAAAATTTTTTCCTCCAAATATTTTTTTTCTTACAGTTACTACTTTGTCAGTAGTATCAATGTTTCCTGAAAATCATATTCCATTCCACAAATACATATCTGTAACAAGTATCAATGTTTCCTGAAAATCATATTCCATTCCACAAATACATATCTGTAACAAGTATCAATGTTTCCTGAAAATCATATTCCATTCCACAAATACATATCTGTAACAAGTATCAATGTTCTCTGAAAATCATAAAATTTCCATACTTGCAACTAACGATTACTGTATTGTTTGGAGAATTACCAGACTTTTTTTGAGTTAAACTTTGAATGTTTTATCAGCAATAAGACATATCAGGACTATTCACACTAGAGGAGAAAGAACAATGTTTAAAATAATGTTAGATTACACCTACCTTAAAGCACTAATCTTTAAAAACCATCCAAAACACGAACTAGCTCAAAAAATGGCAGAAAACATCAGAAATACAGCTCACTTATACCTACCACCATATACTTTAAACCACATCTTCGAAGACATAAACAATAAACGCGACGAAAAAACAAAAAAACTATTTGAAAACCTCTGTTCAACCACCCGAAACATAACACCCCTAAGTCGAAAAACACAAAAATCAGCATACAAACTATATGAAACCACCAACACACTAACATATGAAGAATGTATAACCATCACATTAATGTACCTATACAAAATAAGACACATCCTCTCATTTAATGAAAACTACGACAACATAAAAAAGATCAACCGACTATTCGACATAGACAAATACAACAAAAAACAATTAAACTACCATACATATACCTAAACACAGAAAAATATAAAAATATATATATAACCCAAATTACATAACACCAATTAAGTGGTATAAACGTTAGACATTCTGTTAAATCACGGAGCTAACGCTAATTCCACTGTTAAACATGTTTTCATGTTTGTTAATGCTATAATGAAAACAATGTTATTATACAACAAATGTATCTTATAACAGATACAAATGTTGGGATATATAGTACTATTATTAGTACTATTATCTCTAACATAGTAATCACCCCCTCTAAGACCATAGAAGAAAAAAAAATAAGCTTCCATGCATTATTCAACTGCTAAGTCACATTTATAATAGTATTATTTTTATTAAATATTTAAAACTTTTACATAGACTATAACTTATTTAAAGCGATAAATAAGAGCTAAATTATTTAATCTTCATTATACCTCAAAATCTATTTATAGTAAAATTATTAAATAAAAAATAAAATGATTAATTTATATGAGAAAAAAAGTTAATAGTATAACTATATATACCAGAGGTTACATAATATCATGTAACGTGGTATAAAAGTTAGGCATTCTGTTAAATCATGGAGCTAACGCTAATTCCACTGTTAAACATGTTTTCATGTTTGTTAATGGTTAAATGAAAACAATGTTATTATACAACAAATGTATCTTATAACAGATACAAATGTTGGGATATATAGTACTATTATTAGTACTATTATCTCTAACATGTGATCACCTCCCACAAGATCATAGAAGAAAAAAAATAAGCTTCCATGCAACATTCAACTACTGGGCCATATTTAAAGTGGAAAACCAGGCTATTTTTATTACATGACACAGATGCCATAATAATAAATTAAAAAAATATTTTAATAGGAAATATATGTTATCTCCTGAAAAAAAATATTATTCTAACAATACACTACTTTCCCAGTTAGTTGCATCTTTTAGGATAATGGTACAATTAACCACCATTTATAAAGTTTTAGGAGTTATTTAGTAATTTAAGCTGTTTTAAGAACATTTTTATAAAAAGTTCTTCGTTATGCGCAGATATAACGAAACAGAAAAAAAATGATGATAGAACAAAACAGTTATTGTTAAAATTTAAGATGTTGTAAAATTGTATAGGCTTTTTTTGCGACAAATTTTTTACAAGTTTCTAATTTTTTTTCTTAATTTAAACTTGTAATTTACATAATAAAACTTATATTTTAGATTAAATCTTATATTGAATTCTATTATTAATTTTTATATTAATCTAAATTAAAATTAGCGTTAAATATACATTTAAAAAGAGAATATAAAATGTTAGTTAATGAATTAATGGTCAAACTTTCTTAACGCATAAGTTATTAATATCAACGTAGTTTTTATTGAAGATTATTTTAAATTTATTAAAGAGGAATTGGGATTTAAGCATTTACACAAATATACATTCCGATTCAATGCATAAAACCACTTCATTGATTGTACTATTGTCAGGCATAATCATAAAACTGTGTGTCAATACAAAAGTAGACTTCCAAAAGCTTTCTGAAAGTAAATATTTCTAGAACCCATAATATTATTTATATGCTTGATTGTATTAGGTATTTAAGTAGGGTAGATATTAAAAAGTCTCCTTTTTAAGAAATTCTTTAATGTTTAAATGTATGATACCATCTTCTGAAAAATCAAATGTATCATTTGAAATAATATATTTTTGGAAATTATCTTTGATTTTCTTCAAGGGTTTAAATTCTCTCTCACGTGTTTTGTCATCTTGAAGGCTTGTTGATACTTGTACGTATATTTTTTTCTTAAATTTTCGTGCAATAAAATCCACTTCTAAATTATTTACTTCACCTACAGTTACGGCATAGCCACGTCTTCTTAATTCATTATATACAATTGTTTCCAGTATTTGACCATAGTTACGTTTATTTTCATTAAGTAATGTGTAAAAGCCTAAGTCTACAACATAATATTTTTCTAAAAATTTCAGTTTTTTCTTTCCGATAATATCCTCTCGTTTACATTTTGATATAATCATAGATTTTTGTATATTATCATTATAATTTATTAAAGTTTTTACAGATATATCACTAGATTCACCTTTAATGTACTTATTGTCTTCCTTAAGATATTTTGAAATTGAATTAGCAGAATACATTTGTCCTGTATTACTTATAAGGAAATCTAATAATCTTTCCAATAAATCAAAATCTCTTATATTGCTTCTTTCAAGTATATCATGTAATACTATTGAATCATAAGTGGATTTTAAATAATTTTGTTTGGATTCATTTTCATTATACTGTAATAATCCCGGAAATCCACCATATTCCATGTATTCCTCAAATAATTTGCTTTCTAATTCTAATGTAACCTTTTTTTCCAATATTTTTTCATTGTATTCCATAATCTCCTTGAATGAAAATGGGAACAATTCTAGTGTCACATATCTTCCACTTAAATTTGTTGCTAATTCTCCAGATAACATTTTAGAATTTGAACCTGTAATATAAATATCACAGTTATAGTCAACAAGATAGGAGGCTATACTTTCTTCCCATCCGGACACTCGTTGAATTTCATCAAAAAGTAAGTATACTTTTTTATTGTTTTGTGGTATTATTGATTTGACTATTTCATCCAATTGAGTATCTATTCTAACTTTACGGTATTGTCCTGATTCAAATGATATAAAAATAATATTATCGTCATGTATCTGCCTATCTTTTAACTCTTCCATTATTGATTTTAAAAAATAGGTCTTTCCTGAACGACGAACACCGGTAATAAGTTTTATTTCATTCGTATCCATAAGCCTTTTAATTTTATCCAGGTAATAATGACGTTTTAGCATGAATTTTCACTTCCAGATAATGTAATTATAATAATTTCATGTAGTAAAAGAAATAAAATTTAATTTTTTATAATTTTTATGTATTATAATATATAAATCCTATATAATAGTTGTGTAGTATATATATAATTAATTATTTTAGATAATTTATGTAATATACAACATAAAATAACATATCATAGAAAAATAAGACTAAACTCCAATAAAGAACCTAATTTTATCAAAAATTACATATAGAAGAATTAAATTTATTATTTTAGAATATTAATAGCATAAATCAATAAAAAATTAAAAATGAGAATCAAAATAGAATTTTAGTCAAAAGTCAAAATATGATAAAAAAATTCACATCTATTCACATATTATAAAAGATATATAATACTTATTCCATAGAAAGAATTTTTTCCAAATATTTTCTAATTTCAGGAACATACTCCTGAATAATTTCCCAAATAATAACATCTACAATATTTCATAAAGAATTACTTTCGTTTTTTTATTTTCATTTCGTGATGTATCTTTCTGTTGTAACTAGTTGATCATACCAATTTGATGGAGCTATATCTTTTCTATGAATCTTTTTCTAACATCAGTTTCACTTAATGTTGGATCAAACATAAACATAACCATCACCCCATTATTATCCTGTAAGATTATATGTTTTGATTTCTTTAACTTTTTTAAACCATCCATCAAAGCTAACTATGTAATCTAAGTTGTATTGTTTGTAAAATAGTATTAATGAACAATCGATAAAGCTTAAATGGAATGTTTTCTGGTTGTACTTTTCAAATAAGTTCATTACTTGTGCATTGAAATTATGTGTGTCCTGTTCATTGATTATAGTGAAATTATCTAACATAAAGTAATATGCTTTTTTTGTAAGCTCTATATCTTTAGTTCTCATAGAAACTATTGTTATGACTTCATTAAGTACGTAGTTTGTAATATAACAATCGTGTTCTTCAATTATATGTTTATTTTTCTTTGCTATGTTGTATGCATCTTCATTTTTACGGAATAATGCAACAATGAATGATACATCCACTAATAGTTTGCTCATTCGTATATACTCCTTTTAAGTTCTACAGAACTTTTAGTACCATCATCATCCATCATACCGAGTACATCATCCACTTTTACTTTTTTTCTAAATTTTATTTGTGGTTCACCTTTATCATTTATTCCCCATTCTATAACCGTTTCTTTATCAATATGAAATTTTTCTCTCATTTCTTTTGGTATAGCAGTTTGATAATTGTTGTATACTTTGGTATTTGCTAACACTTCCATTAACTACACTTCCTATACTTTTTTATATATAATATCTAATTTCATTTATCTGTTAAATAATTTTTCCCTAAAAAAATAATTTATCTGTTAATTTCCCTTATTAAGTTTAAAATATGAAAAAACCATGTAAAGTAATTATAATAATTAATTCAACAATAATCACTACTTATATTCGTAACCTACAACCAAAAAAAAGAAACAATATCAAAATCAGCACAATACGAAGACAAATTAATAAACCAAAAACAATTCAGTGGGATGAGAAGATTAAACCCGAAATCAAATCAAAAGAAGTACAATACTAAATCACAAAGAAAATGGAAACAAATTATATATATATTCATAAAATGATGATGAAAGAAAGAATTCTATTACTAGGACAAGTAATACCAAAAAGATTTAATGGAAATTCTATTTTTTTTCAATTTACTAATGCTATATGCCATTATTTCTCTCATATTTCTAAAAATTTAATTACAAGAATTTTTAACCATGCTTGAATATTACTTCAAATATTATCATAATAAACGACGAAGAAGTGGAAAATTGGTGAGGAAAAATAACAAAGAATGATATTGATAAGATATTATAAAAAATAATAGTAAGAAAGAGAAATAAAAAGATAAAACACTGAAATTACGTGAAAATTAAACAAAATAATAAAAATATACTATTAACGAATATCTATTGTAATTATACTATTGATAGAAAAAAGATTAATAATATTAAAAATAACCTTAAGTTTCATAATTATGTTTAATGATATTTTTATTTAGGTAATAGGAATGTAAGATGACAAATATCACCTTGAAGTTATATTTTCATCTTACATACAATTATTAATATATATTCTATTAGATATTTTGTTAAATATAATAAATGTATTAAAACTAAACTCATTTATTTTTTTCTAAAACATCTAATAAATGTTTTCGCCATTCTGCAAAATCATACCATGCACAACCAATACAACCTAATTCTGCAGCTTTTCCTTTTTTAGGTATATCTTCATCCCAATTCACATCCCCTCTATAGAAATAATGAATATCAAAAGCAAAACTTCTTTTTCCTGATTGATAACATTGCTTACATACAGTCTTTTTTTCTCTGTATTACTTCTTTATTCAATAATTGAAATTTACTTTTAATTT
The DNA here is from genome assembly GCF_034480035.2 of Methanosphaera sp. ISO3-F5. Taxonomy (NCBI): domain Archaea; kingdom Methanobacteriati; phylum Methanobacteriota; class Methanobacteria; order Methanobacteriales; family Methanobacteriaceae; genus Methanosphaera; species Methanosphaera sp. ISO3-F5. The sequence continues at coordinate 167,052 of NZ_CP118754.2, read as the reverse complement.
CTTCATCACTCATCGTATCAAGATTTTCAGATATTGTATTCTCATCCCAACGAATTTCAGGAAAGTTATAATCAGGAAAACAATCTGGAGATTCTTTATCTTCATAAATATCAATATACCCTAATACAGCAATTATTCTTTTTCTTATCTTAGGAGTTAATGTTTTAACTCTTAATTTAACAGTTGATGAATTTGTAACTTTATCACTTCCAATTTCCTTTTTATAAAAATTTGTTTCCTTTTGGTTTTTAAGTAGAATACCAGAACCATTCATTAATTTCACCACTTAATTAATTTTTTTAATTTTAAGGATACCTGATGATTTTCTATGATGATTAGTATAATATTCCCCTTCCATACTTTTTAAATCATCAGAAATGAATAAACTACATGTACCTTCATGATTTCTCAATTCTTGATTATCTATACCTTTAGTTTCATTTAAATAAATATAATCTATCCTTAATTTATCTTCATTATCCATAAATAAACATTTGGTTTTTGAATAAGCTGTATCTGTAGTTAAAATCATGATTATTTCAGACCACGTTTGTATTATTTCAACATTTACTGTAATTGGAGCAAACTCATTATTATTTATTGTTCCTTTCCATTTTCCAGATATATTTGGATGTTTGTTAAATATTCCAAAAATTTTAGATTTCCATAGTTTTTCATTATATAAATAGTAAATTAATTTATATGAAGCAAAGTAAGTCAATAAAAAAATAATTGCTATCATCCAATCATTTATTAAGTCACTTAAACAAGTAACCACATAATTCATGATTAAATCAAAAAATCCAGATAATATTAATATTACAGTTAATATATCCTTTTTGTTATCCGGTTTTACTGTGTATGAATGCATATTATCACATATAACCATATATTTCTTCTAAAAATTTCTGTAATTCGAATTTTTTTAAATAATCACCTTCAATAATTGTTTCTTCTTCATCAGGAGTAAGCATTTCAGAATAATTTTCATAAGTATTTAAATAATCTAGTATTGATGTAAATCTTTCTAAAAGATTACTCTCTTTAAAATAATTATCTGGAACATTATAAAGGACTGATTCAATAATGTGGGAAGACAAATTCATATATTTTTCCGATGAATTTGTATTTATATAATTAAAAATATTTTTAAATATTCTAACCATAGATTTATAATTCTTATTTGTCTCAGTATTTTTAGAGGATAACTTTTCTTTGTAAAGTTTAGGAAAACTTATTGTTTTTGGATTTGATGGGATATAAATTCCTTCAATATAGTTAGGATATTCAGTAAATTTCTTATAACTACTACAAACTACAATATCTGCATTTATAGCTGTTCCTTCTGTAATTTTAAAACATTTATTTTTCTCAATGAATGTATAATTAGATTCATTTAATAATGTTCTAACTTGATTTTTATAATAGTTAATATCCTGTTTAGCATTAGAATAACGATTATGAAAATCGTTTTGTACTTCTGATGAAAATTCATTTATATTATGGCTAAATATTGATGTGAATTCTAGAATAATATCTACATCACTATCACCACGAATATTTGTATGATTTGCATAAGACCCTTGTAGATAAATGTCTAGATTTGCTTCTAAATTATTATTAAAGAAATTTTTTAGAATTTGGTATGTATTTTTTGAATTAATTAATGAACCTGGATTGGAATATGTTTCTAATTGTTGTTTATTGAGTTTAATATTATCATCTCCATAAAAAAATTAATGAATATTATCCTTTAATATTTCTTGATCATCTTCCTATTGTAAGTATTTGAAGCTCGAATTTTCCCATCACGTCTATGTACAATAACTTCTGTATCTTCATGTGTAATTGCTTTTGTTCTTGCAGCATCTATTGCTTCTTGTTGTGTTTCAAATAATGCTGTAACTCTTTGATTTCCACTAATGATATTTGTCCATTTATTTTCTCTTGGAGTTACATGGATTTGTCTTTGTTTAACTATTATTTCACCACCCTTGAATTTGTACTAATAATATAAAATATAATAAAAAAAAATATTACTTATTATTTTTTTCATACTTTATAATTAATATTACGATTAAGTATTATATAAATCTTTTTACAAAGTAATATTAATAAAGTATGTTGAGATGATATTATGGACGAGGGTATAGGTGATAGATTAAAATTTTTACGAAAAAAATATAATTTTACCCAAAAAGATATTGGGGATTTTTTAGATATTAGTCAAAGTTTATTAGCTAAAGTTGAATCTAACGAAAGAAATCTAAAATTATCAAAAATAACTAAATTATGTGATTTATATGATGTATCTGAAGAATATATCTTATATGGTGAAGGAGAACAAACTTCCAATATTCTAGCATTTAGAAAAGACAATAAAGCAATAGATTTAAAGACGATTGCCCGTATGAATAAAATAATGAATAATTTAAAAGAAATGAAAAAAATATATGAGGAGCATTATCAAGATGATTAATTCTACTTATTATTGGAATATGAATGATGAAGCTAATAAATTGAGACGCAAATGGTATATTGATGAATATGTTCCTATAGATATTTTTTCAATTATAAAAAATAAAATACCTAATTTAACTATGGTTTTTATGGATATGGGAGATAAAATTAGTGGAGCTTCAAGTGAATTTGAAGGATATACTATAATTTTTCTTAATTCTCAACAAACATATGGCAGACAACGTTTTAGTTTAGCACATGAACTATATCATTTATTAGTTGAAAAACATTCAGATAAAGAAGAAAATAAACAAGTAATTACATGTATGGAAAATAGCAACGAAAAAATTGAAAAACAAGCCGATGAATTTGCATCTTGTTTACTTCTACCACACAACGCATTAAAATATTATGAAGAGTTTAATGGTATCCAAAAAAATGAAGATTGGACAATAGAAAAAATTATAGATGCAGAACAATATTTTCAAATTAGTCATCATGCTTTAATGTGGAGATTAAGAAATTTAAATATGATAACTTATGAATTTTATCAAAAATATAAAAGTAATCCTGTAAAAAAAGCTCGAAAAATGGGTTATAACACTAAATTATATGAATCATACACAGGTAAAGAAGAAACTACTGATGGAATGTATATTTACTTACTTAATAAATTATATGATGATAACATAATTTCTATTGAAGAAAAAAATAAATATATAACTGATGCTTTTTGTGATTAAATAAAGGTGAAGAATAATGAAAAAATTAGATAAAATAATTAAGAACCTTGGAAAATTAGAGGGTACTCATGAATTTAGCTTATCAGAGATTTTATCTGATAAATTTATTGTCGAAAACACCAAATTTTCTTCATTTGATGATTTGGTTGAACAATCAGGATTAGAGTTTAATGTGGAAACCTATGAGGAATTATATAACAATAAAGAGTTAAATGAATTTATTTCCTTAAATACTAAATTTAACAGTTTATTTGGAATGGTTGAAGTGGCTTCCACTGAATTTATGAAAAACGAAATTTTAGAAAAATAATGTTACAGTAAATTTAATTAATCGTAATTTTTCTTTTTTTATATTATTCTTTAATTAGTGAACTACAACATTTTTCACACCCAATTTGTAGCATATTTCCTGTTTGTAGTACTTTCATGGTTTTTTGTGCTACTGTCCTTTTGTGCTACGAAATATTTTTTTTACTCATTATATGTGGATATAAGAAAAGAAAAAATATTCTGAATTTGTAAATTATAGATTGAAAAGTGAAAAAATATAGATTAACAAGAAATATTAGAATAATTATTGATAATTTCATATTTTAAGAAGTACAGAACAATAAAAAACACACACAAACAAATGAAAAACAGGTATATATCCTTAAAACTAAAAAAAAAACAAAATAAATCACATGAATAACTATTAAGAGTAACTCATAGATTTAGTATCATGAAAAAATTGTAACACAAAAATGAACTATCAGTATATTCGGAATATTTTTTTTTAATAAAAACAATAATTCATCTTATGAATTTCAATAAACTCATTTTTCAAAAGATTATTGATTATTAAATTATAGTTATTTTTTTAAAATATTGAATTTTAATGGCATATTTAACACTTAATTAGTCATGAACAATGATAAGGGATTACCCTAAAATTTATTTATTAAATTAATTAAATATATTATTATATTTTTTTCAAATAATTGTGAGTTAAAAACCATGTATAATGTTAAGTGGGATGAAAAAATAAATGGTATTTTATTAACTGATGAAGTTACTGAATTGCCATCACCACGACCAGTTTATTATGAAGAATTAGATCTTCTAGGTTTTAATGAGTTTTGGTCATATCCAAAAAGTGAAAAACCTTTATTATGGTCAGTCGGAAGAAAATATTTTTATAAAGGATTTCCAGTTGCTAGTACTAAAGGGGGGAATGCTTTAAAGTTACCCACTTTAAATATAGAAGATTCTTTTGAAAATCTAAAAATTAAAGAAGTTAATATTGAAAAAGTTATTAAAAAAAATGAGGATGCATTATTTGTTCTTGAGAATGATGCAATAGATTTTATCGAAAATGTATGTAAAAAATATGATAAATATCCATTGTCTGTATCATTTAGTGGAGGTAAAGATTCACAAGTAGTTCTTAATCTCATTACTCGTGTCATACACTCAGATAATATAGATATTATTTTTTCAGATACAACTTTAGAACACGAATATACATATCAAACAGTTGAAAGAACTATTGATTGTTATAAAGAAAAATATCCTGATTTAAAATTTAATAAGGCTAATCCTATTAAGCATTCAAAACTTTTTTTCGAAGATATGGGTTTACCAAGTAGATTTCACAGGTGGTGTACACCAGTACTTAAAACAGCACCTTATAATAATTTAATTAATAAATTAATTGGAACTAACACTAAGATAGTAGTTTTTGAGGGTGTTAGGGCTGAAGAAAGTCCACAACGTAGTAAATATAAACAAATAGCTGATGGAGTTAAAAATCCTGTTATTGTTAATGCAAGACCTATATTGTATTGGAATTATACAGAGGTATTTTTATATAATTTTTATAAAAATTTGCCTATTAACCCTTTATATAGATATGGTCTTACACGTGTGGGTTGTGAATTATGCCCTTATTCGTCAGAATGGTCAGAATGTATAACTTCTCATATTAATCCAAAATTTAAAGAAGAATATATTCCTTTAATTAAGGAATATGCTAAAAATAGAGGATTATTTGATGAGAAAGATTTAAACAAGTTTGTATCTGAAGGGCAATGGAAAAAAAGAGCTGGTGGGAAAGGAATAATTTCTGATTCATCTATTAATTTTACTCAAACACTAAAAAATTTCAAATCTATATCTATTAAACCAAATGAAAATTTTTTAGAATGGGTTAAAGTACTTGGTAATGTTAACTATTATCAAAAAAAAGATATTATTAAAGGAGAATTATATATTGATGGAATTTTTGTTCCTTTTTCATTAACTAAAAAGGATAATAAAGAAATTATCGAGTTTTATGATATTTTAGGTGATGTCAAACTTCAAAACAAATTGAAAAAAATATTGCAAAAATCTACATTTTGTGTTCATTGTGGTGTTTGTGATGTTCAATGTCCAGAAAATGCAATAAAAACTACTTCAAAACTACATATTGATTCAAATACATGTATTCACTGTGAACGATGCATAAATTTCACACGTTATGGCTGTTACCGTGCAAAATCTATTGATAGTGGATTGGGGGAAAATAGAATGAATAAAAAAACTACTGGAATTGATAAATATTCAACATTTGGGTTAAGAGAAGAGTGGTTAGAGGAATTTTTTTATTTTGGTGATGATTGGCTAGAAAACAATAATTTAGGACCTAAACAAGTTCCTGCATTATTAAATTGGTTATCTGAAGCAAATTTGATTAATCGAAAAACTAAAAAAATGACTCAATTAGCTAAAGATTTAAAAATTATATATGAAAATGAACCATTGTTTGTTTGGACTATAATCTGGATTAATTTATATTATAATTCTAAAGTTGTTAAATGGTATTGTGATACAATTGATTGGGGTACAAAAATATCAAAACAGGATTTATTAGAAAATATAATGCAATCATTTCCTAATTTAAGTAAAGGAACTTTAAACAATGCAATAAGTGCAATGATAAATATGTTTGATAATTCACCATTAGGTGAAACTTTTAATTTAGGTTCTCTTGAAAAAAAAGGTCGTGCAGTTAAATTTATTAATAAAGATTTTATTACTGATGAATTGGATATGATGGCTGTAGCTTATTCTTTATTTAAAATCAGCGAATATAACTCAAATTATGATTTAACAGTTACAGAATTATATGATGAAAACTTTGAAGGTGGACCCTATAAACAATTTGGAATTTCACAAAAAGATTTCGAACGAATTTTAAGGGGATTAAAAGAAAGAAAACACAATATATTGAAGGTAGATTTAGTTGCAGATTTAGATAATATCTTTTTAAATGAGGATATTTCTACTAATGATTTAATCAAATTTAAAAGGGATGATTATTATGAAATATAATAAAATTATTCATATAAATGAAAATTTTGTTCCAGTTTTCGATTTAGAAAATGAAGAAGAAAATTATTGGTCTTTATTTATACCAAATGAAAATTTTAGACATATTTTAAGATCTGTATTAAATTCTTTAAATATTAAAAATCCAAAGAATCCTGTTTGGTTACAAGGAACTTATGGGACTGGAAAAAGTCATGCTACTTCAGTAATTAAACATTTATTATGTGATGAGGTTTTATCGAATTCTTTTAATTTAGAAGATGAACAGTTAACAGCTAAGCTAAAAAGTTTCAGAGATAAAAATAAAGTATTTCCAGTAATAATTAAAGGTACTTCTACAATAGGAGACTCACGAAGGTTTACATTCACACTTCAAAGTGCTGTAAAAAAAGCTCTAAAAGAAAAAGATATGAATATAAGCATTCCTTCTGAATATGAAAACATGATTTCCATATTAAAGGAAGGGGGCTATGAGTTTCTAAGAGATGAAGATTTGAAAGGAACAACTTTAGAAGCTTATGGAAAAGATGAAATAATTTACAGGTTAGAAAATGAAGAGTCTGATATCTTATTAGAACTTGAAAATATTTTCATGAAAAAAAATTTAAGTCCAGTTACACAAGAAACTATTCATCAATGGTTAATTAATGTAAAAGATGAATTAAAAAATAAATATGATTATGATTATTTAATAATATTTTGGGATGAATTTACTGGTGCTTTAAATCTGCCTAACGTGGATGATATATTGTTACAAATTCAAAATATTGCTGAATCTAAAAATAAGGGTATATCTTTATTTATTGTTTCACATAGAACACGTACAAATCAAACTAATATCAATCAAGAATATATCGATAAAGTATTGGATAGATTTGAACCAATATATTATTCAATGGAATCCGTTGCAACTTACGAACTAATGGCAAGTAGTATTAATAGAGATACTGGTTGGGAAAAAGAAAAAAATAGGTTCATGGGACAATTACATCCTTTGATTGAAAAAATAAGTGCAAATGATAGTCCTAAAGTAAAAAAAGCACTTGAAGAATTATATCCAATTCATCCGTATACCGCACGTTTAGCCACAGCTATTGCAGAACATATTGGTTCATCAGAAAGAAGCATTTTTAAATTTTTACATGATGATCAAGAATTTGGATTTAAAAATTTTATTAATACTGTTGATATAGATGACAGATATTTCTTAACTGCAGAGTATTTATGGGATTTTTTTATTGATGATTTTATCAAAATTAATGATGAAAAAGTAAATAGTGCAATACAGAAATATAATATGTATCATTCTAGTCTTGAAAAAAAAGGAATTGAATATGTGACAATATTTAAAGTCATCCTTCTGTTAAATATATTATTTAAAATGGTTGATTCTAGTGGAGAATCCTTGTTAATACCATCAAGTGAAAATATTTTCAATGTTTATGTAGGTAGTATATATGAATCTAAAGTTGAAACAGTTTTAGATTATATTGATAAAAATAGAATCATTAATAAAAATCCAGAGAATATTTTTGAGTTAACAACAAATTCTTTACCTTCAGATCAAATTGATAAAGAAAAAAATAAAATAAAAAATGGTCTTAAATTAACTGATTTATTAGATTCTAAACAAAAAAATAATATTATAACTTTTGTAAGTAAAAAGTTAAATCGTGAAATGAATATGGAATTCATTGATGCGAATATTCGTGAAAACAACTTAATAGCAAGGTTAGAAAAAAATAAAGGAAATCCGGCATATTTGCAAATGTACTTATTCTTATGTCAAAATGCAAAAGAGTTTGATTCTATTAAAAAGAATATAAAATCAATTGCTGATAAAGGTTTATTAGATAATAAACTTATGATAATTTCAAAAGCAAGTTTTGATGTTGAATATTTGAATAAATATTTAGATTATAAAGCAAATTCAATAGTAGCCAAAAAACATAACTATGTAGAAGAATCTGCTCGTGATGAAAAATATGCTAAAAAAATTATTGATTCATGGGTAAATGATATTAAACGAAAATATGTTGAATATTATTTAAATGATATTCATGAAACAATATTATTCCCTGAGTTTATAGACAAGACTAATAGAAGTTTATCTAAGAAAATATTTAGTTATGGTTTAGAAAATATTGATGGTACAATTATAAATAGTAATTTATGGAGTAATTCCAAAGCAAAAGTCCTTTCAGAGAAATATATAACTTCAAAAAGTTATATAGAATTACGTGATTCATTAAACGGACTTGATAAAAAATCTACTGAAATTTTTTATGACAATAATATGAATCTTATAATAGATTCTAAATTTAATTTAGTTGATACAGTACCAGATAATCATCCTATCAAAATTTTACAAGATTTTGTTGATAAAAAATTACTTGAAGCACAAATTAATGGAAAATTTAATATAGGTGATGTATTAAAACCTTTAACTAAAACACCATATGGTTATTATCCTAATATACTTAATATTGCTGCAATTAGTTTCGTGTTAAGAAAATACGTGAATAAATTATATGATTCTAATGGACAACCAATTAATGAGACAAAAATGAAAAATAAAATTATTCCATTATTTAATTATTGGGAAAAAGGTAAAAATGAACAGGACTTATATGTTCGTTTTGGTTCAGAAGATGAAAAAAGATTGATAGATTTATTAAATGATGTATTTAATTTAGAATTAGATGTTGAAACACAATCAATAAGTAATGTTAGATGGGCAATTAAAGAATGGATAAAAAATAACAAAACTCCTCTTTGGTTGTTTGAATATTCAAATAATATAAATGAGGAATCAATAAATGCTTTAAAAGCTTTAAATGATTTATTAAAACCAGATGATTTAAATATTCCTGATAATCTTATTCAATCTTGTTATAATAGTTTAACACCAGTTAAATTTGATTTTAAGATATTCCTTAAGAGCGATAAGAATCAATTATTTGAAAAATTAATTCTTGAGATTGATGAGGAAGTAAATAAGGAAAAAATTCCTGATATAATAAAGTATATTATACAAAAAATGCCAGAAGAAGTTAATAACTGGAAAAAAGAAATTGTTATCACTGAAATTAGTAAATGGATAACTCAAGATTTAAGAAAACAAACTGATGTTAATGTGGATAAACCTGATAATTCAGAAGTACCTGCTGATGTTAGTGTAAGTAAGTCTGATAAATCAGAAGTACCTGCTGATGTTAGTGTAAGTAAGTCTGATAAATCAGAAGTACCTGCTGATGTTAGTGTAAGTAAGTCTGATAAATCAGAAGTACCTGCTGATGTTAGTGTAAGTAAGTCTGATAAATCAGAAGTACCTGCTGATGTTAGTGTAAGTAAGTCTGATAATTCAGAAGTATCTGCTGATAGTGTGGATAAGCCCGTTAAAACAGATATTAATACTCCTACAGAACCTGTAAAAGATATTTTAACTAAAGTTAGAAATATGGATGCTAATAAACTAAAAAGTATTCTTATTCAAGCATTAGAAGAGCATCATGAAATCCAAACTGTTCTTGATAACTATCTGGAGAAATGATATTATGGATTCAGAAAATATTTTTGAATATTCTAATTTAAATGATTTAAAAGAATCAGTTAAACTAGATTTAGAAGAATTTAACATTTCTTCTTCTCGTTTTCCTGTTAGATTTATTTTTTTAAATTCTTATGAAGAATTGAAAAATGTTGTTGAAATTTTGTCTGAAAATGCCACTAAAATAGAACTTAGTTCTTTTTTATTTTCTGAAAATAGTTGGTTTACAAATAGTGAGTTGATTAAAAAAATTAAAGAAATTAATGAAACTTCAGTAATAGTTCCCCTATCAGAATATATTAGATTTTTGGATGATGTTAGTTTTAATGAGATTTTTTCTTTATTGGCAGGTATTGAAAATACTAATATAAAATTATACATTCCATTAGTTGGATTATGGGAACGATTTAATGATGTTTTTTGGAATAATTTTTATAGAAAAAATAATTGGGCACCAATTTGGAAATTGAAATCTAATGCCAAACAAATTTGTATATATCAAATTGATGGATTTGATTTTAAAGATAATTTTGAAACTAATACTCTTTTATTGATTTCTAATACAAAACAATGGTTTGAATTGTGGAAGAAAGATAATGTTATGAAGATAATATCATTACCAAAACCTTTGTCTGTATATTTTGAAAATAGCTTACCGGATAAGACTTTCATGAGAGAAGTTATAACAACTCCTAAAGAATATTTATCTAAAATATTTGATATTAATTTAAATATAAATTATAACCCTAATGAAAAAGAATATTGGGAGTATTTATTAACAGATATTAGTAAAAAAAATCAAAAAAATATGTCTTTAAAAGATATATTTATAGAAAAATTTAATATTAATAATATTGCTAATTTAGAGTTAAAAGATTATTTGAATTATTATTTAGTTAGTAAAAATATTGATTGTTTTGATAAAGAGTACAGATATAAAAAATGGATTGTTAAAAATTTTTTCATTAATTCAGATAGTTTCAAAGATTCTTATCTTGCACATTGTTTAAGGAAAACAAATAATTTAGATAATATATCTTTAACTGTAAAAATATTTTTAGAAATTTTTAATTTAGAATATTCAGACAAATATTTAGAGGAAAGAAGATATTTGCTTAAAATTTTAAATCAAAAAGAATTTACTTTTCCTGAACAAGAGTTTGAAGAAAACTTTAATAAAATAACAAATATGAATTATAATTATCAACTAAATTATTTAACAAATACAACTTTTATAGAAAAAGAGAAAATAATTAATATAATGCAATCCAATAGAGAAGAATTTAATTTTATTACTTCAAAGTTGAAAGTTATATTTCCTGAATTATATAACTATTTAAATTGGAATTATTATTTGGATAATATTTCAGAATGGGTACTGAATTATTTTAAAGAATATAATAAGTGTAAAATATTAAACTCTAAAAGTGATAAATTAAAAACTTTGTTAGATGAACTAAATAGTAGTCCAAATAATTTTTATAAATGGTATTATGATTTATATAATAATCAAGAAATCGAATTAAATGATGATACATATGTTCTTTGGATTGATGCATTAGGAGTTGAATGGTTACCTTTATTTACTTATTTCTTGAATAATTATTTGCCAAAAAGTAATAAACAAATTAAATCAACATCAATACGTTCAGTAAATTTACCTAGTGCTACAGAATTCAATAAAATTGATTGTGATAAGAAAATATCCTATCTTGATAATTATATTCATAATAACCATTATGGATATCCAAAATCATTGATTGAAGAAATAGAAATAATTAGAGAAATTGCTAAAGAAATAGCTAACATAAATTCTTCAAAAGTTTTAATATATTCTGATCATGGATTTAGTTTTTTATGTAATAAAAAATTAGGAAATTCAAAAAAATATAATTTTGAAGGTTCTAGTCATGAGGGACGTTATCTTAAAATAACAAATCAAGAAATTTATGATACTGAAGATTATATGGTAACTGGAACTGAAAGTGATATTGATGAAAAATATAAATATCTTTTAACTTTAAAACATGTATCATTAAATAATACTCCTTCTCATGAGGTTCATGGTGGAGGTACTCCAGAAGAAGTATTAGTACCTTGCATACTAATTGAAGCGGATGATTTTTCAAACATTATTTATGATGTAATATGTGAAATTTCTGAAATTAATGTGTCACTTGAAAATAGAATACCTATAAAAATTTATCCAGAACCTAAGAATATGCCTTCTGCAATTTATAATGATGAAAAATTAAATGTTCTTAAAGAAGACAATTTTTATGTAATTGAGGTAAATCAAAGTTTAAGTAAAGGAAAACAGACAATTATTATTAAAATTAATAAGCAAGTAGAAGAAATAGAAATTAATATTAAGAAAGGTGGAATGGAGGAAGAAGAATATGACTTTGGATGGGAAAATTAAAAATATATTTTCTGAGGAATCTGTTTATAAAAATCCAGAGAAGTACAGTATTTTTTCTGGTTATAGCATCCCCTCTTTTGTAAAAGATTGGTTAATAAAACGATATTCTGATGATAATGATGATTTAGATGAATATGGTCTTAAAAATTTCATTGAAAACAACATGGCTTATAAAGACAGACAGATTAAAGGTACTTTGATGACTGAACATAGAAATCTAACATTACTTGCTAGGATTATCGTTGAGCCTGATGTTAAAGCAGGTATTTTAAGATTTTCTATACCTGATGCAGGTTTGAAAATGAATGAATGTCGTATTCCTGAATATGTAGCAAAGAACCATCATGAATTACGTGGTGGTGAAATATGGGGTATTGTTACTTTAAGTTATCTCGTACCAGAATCAAATGAAAAAGGAGTAATTGAATTAACAAAATTTAAATCTTTCAAACCATATACTGTTGATTTTGAATATTTTGCATCTAGACGAAAACAATTTACATTGATTGAATGGATTGATTTTTTAATTAGATCTATGGAATATAATCCAGAAGGTTTTGAATCTTTTACACAAAAATTAAGATTTATTTCCCGGTTATTAGTTTTTGTTGAGCCAAATCTCAATATGATGGAATTAGCTCCTAAAGGAACTGGAAAATCTTATGTGTTTTCTAATTTAAGTAAATATGGTTGGGTTGTTAGTGGAGGAACAGTTACAAGAGCTAAATTATTATATGATATAGCTCGTGAAAGTCCAGGATTACTTCAACAGTATCAATTTTTAGCTTTAGATGAAATCGAAACAATTAAATTTCAAGACGAAAATGAGTTGCGAGGTGCATTAAAAAATTATTTAGAATCAGGTTCATTTACAGTTGCTAAGTATAAAGGCGATTCTAATTGTGGTTTGATGGTTCTAGGTAACATACCCCTAGACGAAAATAGAAGACCTAAAAGTAAACAGTATTTTGCTAAATTACATAAGTTTTTCATGGATCCTGCATTACTTGATAGATTTCATGGTTTTATCGAAGGATGGTATCTTCCACGAATGAAAGAAGAATTAAAAATTAATGGTTACGGTTTAAATGTTGAATATTTCTCCGAAATATTAAATGAAATGAGAAGTATTCCTCATTTTGAACAAATTACACGTCAAATGATAGAGGTTCCACCTAAATCTGATACTCGTGATACCAAAGCAATAATTAAAATTACTACAGCTTATCTAAAATTATTATTCCCTCATGCACGTACTATTGATGATGTTTCTTCTGAAGATTTTGAGGAATATTGTTTAAAACCAGCAATAGAGATGAGAGGTATAATTAAATATCAAATAAGTTTAATTGATGATGAATTTACTGATAAGTTGCCTAATATTAAATTAAGATAGATAACAAGAACATTTTCTAAAATTATTTATTACTTTCATTGGTTTATAATTTGTTCATTTGGGTTTTAATTTTTCCTAATTTTACATTATATTCCAACTTTCTATTTTTTTATTATAAATTTACACATAATTCACAATTTTCACCAACATATCAAAACTTCTCAAATTTCACGCTATCTTATTCAATATTATTTTTTAATTTAGTTGTATTCTTTGAAATAAAAGGAGTTTTTTATAGTTTAAGTTATGGTTTAAATTTTAGAACATTTTGTTTTGTTATATGTGGAAAAAATGAAGAATAAGTATAAAAAAATAATAAAAAGGATATTGTAATTTTTTTTGGCGAACACCCATGTAAATAAAAAAAAAACATTCAGAATATTAAATTTTTAATGATTAAATTAAAATAATATATATAAAAATATCAAAACATTAAATAAGAATTATTAGTTAATGAATTCTTCAATATGAATAACGAGGTTGATTATTATGGGATATGAGAAAAAAAGTATCAAAGATATATTGGATTATATTAATCGAGGTGAAATATATCTTCCAGCTATTCAGCGAAAATATGTATGGACTGATGATCAGATTACAAGATTGTTGGACTCAATTATGTTAGGATATCCAATTGGTACATTTTTGTTTTGGAAAGTAAAGAAAGCAATTATAAATGATAAAGAGTATTCAATGTATGAATTTATAAAAGATTATCATGATAGAGATATGAATAATAATCCACCAGCACCACAACCATTTCCCAATCCGGGTGATGAAACTATGTGGGCAGTTTTAGATGGGCAACAGAGACTTACATCATTATATATTGCTCTTCAAGGGAGTATGAGTAGAAAACTTCCTAGAAAACGATGGAATAACGATGATGCTTTTCCAAAAAAAGAATTATATTTTGATTTAAGTAGTGAAAAGATTGATGATGAGGACATCACTTATACTTTTAAATTTTTAACTGTTGAAGATGTTAAAAAGAATAAAGATAATAGAATATGGTATAAAGTAAAGGATATTCTTAAATATTCAACTGAAGATTTGGCAGAAGTGATACTTAACAGTGACTTTGCAACAAATGAAGTTGCTAGAAAAAATTTGTCTCGATTACATACAAGATTAGTTCGTGATGATATAATAAATTATTTTGAAGTTGTAAATGATTCTATTGATAGTGTTTTAGATATTTTTGTAAGGGTAAATTCAGGAGGAACTGTACTATCAAAGACTGATTTGTTATTTTCAACTATTGTTTCTCATTGGGATGATGCTAGAGATAAGATTGATGATTTGCTTTCTGAAATTAATGGAATAGGGAAAGGATTCAAATTTTCTAATGATTTTATAATGCGCACATGCCTTTATCTATTAGATATGTCAGTGACATTAAAAGTAGAAACTTTCAAAAAGGATAGTGTACTGAAAATTAAAGATAATTGGGAAAATATTAGTAATTCCATTAAAAACACCGTGAAATTGTTAAACGAATTTGGATTTAATTCAGAGAATATGATTTCTTATGGTGCAGTAATTCCTATGGTTTATTATATATATAATGGTGGAGATTTTAAAGAAAACAGTAATAAAAACGAGTTAAGAAAATATATAGTCATAGCACAATTAAAACAGATTTTTGGTACAGCATCTCTAGATTCGTTGAAAAAAATAAGGGATGCATTAAAAAAAGCACCAAATGATTCCTTTAGTATGTCATATTTTAATCATGTTAAATTTACTGGTGATAGAACACTCGTTTACACTTCAGATGAAATTGATTCAATGTTTGATACATACGAAATGGGTTCATATACTTTCATGATTTTATCTCTATTGTACCCTGAATTGAATTATGATGAAATTGAATTCCATCAAGATCATATGCATCCACACACAAATTTTGAAGAAGAAAATCTTAATGACTTAATTCTTCCAGACAATAATGTGATTGATGAGAATACAAAAGAAGAATGGAAGAGACGTAGAGACACATTGGCAAATTTACAGTTGTTAGAAGGAAGAAAAAACGAACATAAAAATTCAATGCCACTTACAGATTGGCTTGACGAATATGGTAAAGAAAAAGTGAAATATCTTCCAGAGAATATATCATATGAACTTTCTAATTTCGAAGAGTTTATGACAAAACGACAAGAATTAATGAGCAAAGAATTAAAAAAATTATTATTATGATAAGAATTATTATGCTTAAAATACACGTGGATTTTAATTATAAATAGTTTCTATCTTCTTTTTCTTTTTATTAAAATATTGGTTTACTAATATTAGTATAATACGATTTCTATGTGCCATTATATTTTCCATAATTATTTGTAACATATTATAACTTTGTAGTACTTTTTTTATGGCTTATTTTATGCCATATTTCTTTTTGTTATATAATTTTCTCATTTTTTTTTCTTCATCTATGTGACTAAATGAATAATATTTTTTAATTTTTTTCCTTCTTTATACACAATATAACGAAACATAAAAAAACCAAAAATATTATTACACTAAAGCATATAGAAGATGAATAAATATGCAAAACATTAAAAGAATGTTCTTTGTATTAGCACTTGTTATGTTACTTGCAACAGTTGGTGCTGTACATACAGCAGATGATGCTGATAGTACAATTGCTACAGATACTAGTGTAAGTGATGTTGCAACAGTTAGTAATACTGCTGGTGATAATGTAGGGGTAAAACCTGTGCAAACTACAAGCAATGATAATAAAGTTGATACAAAAACAATAGAAAAAGAAGATAAACAAATAAAATCTGATAAATCATGTGTTGAAGTGAGTGTTTCGAAATAATAATTGTCTTTAATATATTTGATTTCCATAATTTATGATATGCAATACCATTATTAAAATTTTACTACATAAGTAATAATCATGAGACTTCGCATCAATGTTGTCAGTTCAATAAATTCAATAATATAATAACTTCTACCGAGTAGAGAGGGTGTGCGACAACTCTCAGACATAACTAATTTTTTTTATACTTTAAATCTTTCTATTTTTATTATAATTCAGTGATTTTAATTATTTTTTTTATATATTTTCTGTATTAATTTTTATTTTTAAAAAATAGAATATAATATTAAAATTGAATTAAAGTACCCATAACAATTATCCTAAAACACAATAATTGTCACACACTCTCACAAAACAAGAAAACAGATGTAACTCGTCCTGATTGTATTAAATAAGGATTTCTGCAGATTTCCACTGATTATAAGAAAATTAAAAATCTTTTAATTTAATAATGATTTTTCCTTGAGCATTATTGCTTTCCATTAGTTCATGTGCTTTGCTAATATCCTCTAAACTATTGTATACTCTGGATATTTGTGGTTTAATATTGTTATTTATTATATATTCAAATATGTTATCTATAATTTCCTGATTTGGGTAATTGCTGAAAAATGAGGTTAAATATTTTGCATTAGGAACATCTTTAATTGGATCAAAATTTTCAATTAACTCTTTGTTTCCAAGGATTCCTGTTACACAACAAATTCCATGCTTTTTTAATGCTTTAAATGAGTCATTTAATGTTTGTGGACCAACCAATTCTAAAATCTTATCCACACCTTCCAAATAAATTTCTTTCACTTTTTCTGATATGTTACCATCATCAATTACCACATAATCTGCACCTAAACTGGATAACTTATTTATTCTTTCATTATTTCTTGTTGTGGCTATAATTTTACATCCATATGCTCTTGCTAATTTTAGTGCTGCTATTCCTGTTGCACTTGTAGCTCCACGTATTAATAAAGTATCATGGGAGGATAATTGTAAGCATTCAAATAATGAAGCATAAGCTGTAAAATATGTTTCTGGCATGCTTGCAATTTCTTCAGTACTTAATTTATTCATAACATTATCTGATATTTTGAACGTGTTTTTTATGGGTAGTAATGCATATTCCTGATAACTGCCATTAAAGCTTCTTCCCATTCCACCCATTAGGGAAATAACTTTATCACCTACATTAAAATTAGTGTCGGAAGATTTTACTACTGTGCCAACACATTCAATTCCTGGTACTACTGGTAGTTTAATATAATCCTCTTCTGCTTCATATTGTCTTAAAATTATTTCTGAACGATTTATTCCAAAAGCATTTATTTGTACTAATAAGTAACCTTCCTTTAATGTTGGTTTTTTGATGTTAACTACTTTTAATTCATCTGCATTGCAACATTTTTCTAATAGTACTGCTTTCATCTTTTATCATACTTCCTTCCAGCATTGTGGGTCTGCTGAGTACATGTTATGTGTTGTTCCATAACTTACTGCTGGACATCCTCTGCAAAATCTTAATAATTCACATTTACTGCATTTTTCAAACTTTTCATATTGCCTGTAATGATTCATTTGTTCTCCAAAGAATATGTCATATATTTCTTCATCTAATGCATTACCTACTTTACTTTCCATTCTCCGACAGGCATATACATCTCCATTAGGCAATATTGTTATATGTGAATTTCCACAGTTACACCCATCATATATAAAATCTTCCTCTAAATCAGAGGGTATTGTGAAGAGGCCTTTTTCGTAGAGGAATAATGTCCATAGATGATCTTTAAGGTTAAAATTGGTATCTGATTTTTCATATTTTTTAAATTTTTCCCAGCATGTTTCTAGTAGGTTATGATATTCTTCTGGTGTCATTTGTGAACTTTTTTCTATGCTTGTTGGACAGTATCTTGCAAAAGAGAATAAATCTGCACCATGCTCTACGACTGTGTCGATAATCTCGGGTATTTCATTGATGTTAATCTTTGAAACTGTGGTCATAATGTTTGCATGTATCCCCGCATTTTTTAGACAAGATATTTTTTCTAGTGTTGTGTTATATGAGCCTTCTTTCTGAAGTAGTCATGTGTTTCTTTTAATCCATCTAAGGATAATTGATAAAATTTGCACCCGTATGAATGTAATTTCTGGCAAACTGTGTCATTTAAATGAAATGGATTGCCCAGTATTCCAAAAGGAATGTTGTTTTCCTTGAATAGTCCTAGAATTTTCCAGAAGTCGGGATGTAGTATTGGGTCGCCGCCTGTTAATATAAAGTATGCTTTTCTACCTGTTTTTTCACACATCCTTATACAATTTTGGAATACTTTTTCTATTATAGTATAACTCATTGTTATAATTGGTTTATTGTTTTCTTCTGAGAATATATAACAGTGCTTGCATCGTTGGTCACAATCATCTGTTATATGCCATTGGGAAGCAAAAAATTCTGTCATAAATAATCACATCAAAAAAAAAGATAATTTTGTAAAAAAAAATAGTGTTTTTATTATAATTGTCTTGTGATTATAATCTTTCACTGCCACATGGAACTGTGATTTCTGTACCACAAGCAGAAGAAACAACCTCACTACCACAAGCAGTACTTACTTCACCACCACAAGCAGAAGAAACAACCTCACTACCACAAGCAGTACTTACTTCACCACCACAAGCAGAAGAAACAATTTCTGTACCACAAGCAGTTTGAACTGTCTGATAATTATTTGCTATTTTTGAAACATTGAAACTTGTTTTTTCATTCCATGAATTTAATTTATACATTGTCTAAATTCCTCCTATGAACTATATAATTATATAGTTTTAATTTATACTATACATTTCATATATATAATAATTAAAGTAACCAAATGGTTACTTAAACAACATATACCTAGAACATCCATAACATAAAATAGAAAGGGAGAAATAATATGGAAAATGAAGTAAACATAGAAAAATGTCCAATAGACATAGCCCTAACCATAATTAACAAGAAATGGGTAATCTTAATAATTAGAGACATGTTCTTTGGAAAAAAACATTTCAACGAATTCAAAGAAAACAAACCACAACTATCCAACAAAGTATTATCAAACTGCCTAAAAGATATGGAAAATAATGGTTTAATAAAAAGAAATGAAGATGAAAATTCAAACATAACATACGAACTAACAGAAAAAGGCTTAGCATTAAACAAAGTACTATATGAACTAGTACGATTCACATTATACACTGACTTAAACAATACATACTACAATCGAGAAAATCAGCAAAAAGTCGAAGATCTATTCAAAAAAGTACTTAAAATAAAATAAAACAAACAAATTCCAATAATTATTTCATATATATCACCCCCAACAAAACAACTTAAGAAAAAAGATTAAACGAGATGAATATAATAAAATGATTACTAAAAAAGAATGTTTAGAACAAATACGCGAAGTTATTGATGGAGTACTCAGCACAGTTGATGAAAATGGCAATAGTCAAAGCAGAATCATTGATATCATGCATATTGACGAAGACACCATTTACTTTTTAACTGCACGAGGAAAAAACGTTTATAAAGAACTAATTAATCACCCACAGATAAGCTACGTGAATTTAAAAGATAACAAATCTGTAAGAATTAATGGTATAGCAAAAAAATTAGACGACCAAAAAAAGTGGATTGACCTGATGTTTGAAGAAAATCCTTTTATGAACAATGTATACCCAGGAGAAAGCAGATACATTCTTGAACCATTCAAAGTAGTTAGTGGAGAAATAGAATATTTTGATTTAACTCAAAAACCCATATTTAGACAAAATTTTAAAATCAACAATGGGACGATAAGTGAAAAAGGATACCTGATTACAGAAAAATGTATCGAATGTAGATTATGTGCAAAAATATGTCCTCAGAAAATAATAAACGAAGGAAAACCCTACACCATATCTAAAGAAAATTGTTTACATTGCGGACTATGTTATGAAAACTGTCCTGCAAAAGCAATAAAAATCTTAAACAAATAAAAATAGAAACAATACAATATGGAAATAACATAACAATAACAGGAACATTCACTGATGCTGATGGAAACCCAAGAACAAACAACAAACTAAACATAAACATCAACGGCAAAACAGGAAGTACAATTACAGATAAAAATGGTACATACACCTTCACAAGAAAGTAATAACCGATTACACAAGTGATACTAAAGAACTACTGGCTAATAAAATCAAAACACCAAACGGACAAGCACAATACAATAAGAGAATACCAATAATCGAACCACAATTCGCATACAACAAACACACACTAAAATACAGACAATACCACCATACTAGGACTAAACAACGCAAAAATACAACAAACACTCACGACCACAGCACAAAACATAGCAAAAATAACAACATAGAACAAAAAGAACAAACAAACAACAAAAAAATAATAAATCCAAATTAAAAAACTAGAATAAAAAGTAAATGATAAATTAGTGTCAAGGGACAATTATTCTAAAACCCAAAAATTGTTGCACACTCCCTATTTTTTTTTTCTTAAATAATTCTAGTGATAGTATAAAGTTGGAAGAATTTTCTCTTTTTGAATTTGTTTAAAGAATCTTAAATAGATGACTTTATAATTTATCTTTATTAGGATATTTTCGTAGATATATTGATATTTATCATAAAAAGTGATGTTAAGATATTATTGTTTTTTAATCCCCAAATGATTTTTATAATAATTTAATCATGAGTAACACTCTTATGGGTTAATATAATTACAGTAGTTAAAGATAGTGTTACAGACAAAGATGACTTTTATATATAATGTCATTTAGAGATGAATAAAATTTGTCTATTTCAATGATTTATTATTAACTTATAATATTAAGAAATTATTATAAAATCAATGCCGAGCACATCCAAAAGTGCTCTTTATATCAGGACGAAATATATTTACAATCGTGTAAGCTTAAAATGTTTTTTAAAGTCAATAATATTCAAATCTATTTATAATAGTTAAAATAATAATTCATATACATTTTAACAGGTATATTCAGAGTTTATTACCTAAATACAATTGTTTAATTAGAATCATGATATAATACCCATAACTAGTTAAATATAAATGTTAGTACATGATGATTCTATAAAAAAATCAACCATTTTGATAATAATTAAGTAACTACGAAAATGTTGCTTTGAAAGTTATTGGATAATGGATGAATAATTCTGTTAAATAACAATAAAATACCTTATAATTAATTAATGTTGAAATAAATATATATTAATAATTTATTTAAAACTTTAAATAATAGTGATTAAAATGTTAGTCTATGAAGATGTTAAGTCTAATTTTATGTCTGCAGTTAGGAATGATACTATTGCTGATGATATTTTAGAAAATTTTGAGGAAAAATTGGGTCATACTACTGGTCGAGCTGAGATTCGTTCTTGGGAAAATTCTATGCAGTATATGTATAAGGTTTTGGATGATGATAATATTCCTGAGGATGCTGGTGTTGCTATTGAGTTTAATATTCCTACCACTAGTAAGCGTATTGATTTTATGTTATCTGGGTTTACTAAAGAGAATTTGCCTTCTGTTGTTATTGTTGAGTTGAAGCAGTGGGAGGATGCGGATAAGGTTGAGGGTATGGATAATATTGTTCGTACTTATGTTGGTAAGGGTGTTCGTGAGGTTACTCATCCGTCTTATCAGGCTTGGAGTTATGCATCCTTATTGTATGATTTTAATGAGACTGTTCAGGAGGATGATATTAGTTTGCATCCTTGTGCTTATCTTCATAATTATAAGAAAAAAGAGGATGAGCCTATATTAGATAATATTTATTCTGATACGATAGAACAAGCCCCTTTATTCCGTAGAGGAGATGCAACCAAACTCACAGATTTTATTAAAAAATACATTAAATATGGTGATAATAAGGAAATATTATATAATATAGAATTTGGAAAAATCAGACCATCCAAACGTTTACAAGACACATTAAAAAGTATGCTTGAAGGAAACAAAGAGTTTTATATGATAGATGAACAAAAGGTAGCATATGAAACAGCTTTTGACATGGTAAAACAATCTAGAAAGAAAGACAAAAAGCAAGTATTAATAGTTGAAGGTGGACCAGGTACGGGAAAATCAGTGATAGCAATAAACTTATTAGTAAATCTCACTAACCAAAACTTAACAACGTTCTATGTTACAAAAAATAGTGCTCCAAGAGAAGTATATTATAAAGAACTAAAAGGATACAAAACACAAAAATATGTGAAAAATCTATTCAAAGGATCAGATGGATTCTATGATGCAGATTACAATGAATTTGATGTATTAATCGTAGATGAAGCACATAGACTTAAAGCTAAAAGTGGAATATTCAACAACAAAGGTGAAAACCAGATTGCAGAAATAATTAATTCATCAAAAACAACCATATTTTTCATAGATGATTACCAGAAAATACACATAAAAGATATAGGTAGAGTTTCAGAAATAAGAAAAATAGCAGAAGAACAGAATTGTGAAATTAAACATATAAAATTAGTATCACAATTCAGATGCAACGGATCTGACGGATATCTTTCCTGGTTAGACCATGCTCTTCAGATTAAGGAAACAGCAAATTTTGATGGATTTGAAGATTATGAATTCAAAGTTATGGATACTCCAGAAGAAATACAAGAGATAATCTATGAAAAAAATAAGATAAACAATAAATCAAGAATGCTTGCAGGATACTGCTGGAACTGGGACAAAGACAAAAGAGATGATACAAACCATCATGATATAGTAATAGGAAACTTTGGAATGAGCTGGAACCTTGGAAATACCAGTACATGGGCTATAGATGAAAAATCAGTACAAGAAATAGGATGTGTACACACATCACAAGGACTAGAATTTGACTATGTAGGAGTAATATTAGGTGAAGACATCCGATATAAAAATGGAAAAATAATAACAGACTTCAATAAAAGAGCTAAAACAGACAGATCACTATTCGGAATAAAAACATTATATAAAGAAGACCCTGAAAAAGCTCTTGAAATATCCGAAGAAATCATCAAAAACACATACAAAACCCTCATGAGTAGAGGAATGAAAGGATGCTATATATACTGTGTAGATAAAAACTTACAACAATACTTTAAACAATTAATAGAAAAAAATAATAAAAAATAAAATATGTATAATATAAAGTACATAATTATATAAAAAGAGTATAAGTTATGACATACACAACAACAAACATAAAAGAAACAATAAAAACAATACAAAACATAAAAAATACAGACAATACAACATTAACCCTATGGTTTGAAAATGACTACATAATAGAAATAAACAAAAAAGACCAAAAAGCAATACTATACGAATTTGAACCAAACACAGAACACTACCACTACCAAGGAGAATACAAAACATTAATAGAAGACTTACAAAAAGGACACATAAAATACGGAAAAAAACACAAATATTTAGGGATGGATGTAAATTAAAAAAATGATAATACACTATAAAATCCATAATGTTTATTGAAATCTTCTTACAACCCAATATTCATTTTTAAGTTTAACCGTCACAACATAAACCATTTTATAGATTATACAAAACAATACTTCTATGAACTAACATACAAATATTTCATTGACAAATATGAATTTTAACACAAAAAATGCATTCATTTTTCACACAGATGAAGATACAATAACAAGGATATGTTGAATTAGATTTCATCAAGGAATTAGAGAAAATACAGGTTATCATTACCTGCACCAAAAAGGTATGAACTACATTAAAAACATTCAAATAAATATTGAAGAATTACATTTGGATTATTTTCCATATTCAATTCAAAAATAATAATTGAAATGAATGATATTTTATTTTTTGAATTAATGTTATTTTGAATTAAAATCGTCTAATATCATATTTATCTTTTTTATTTCATCATCACGGTTGTAATATTCTAAAATGTATCCAAAATCCTTTAATTTTTTGATTTTTATATTAGATAATATTAAATAACCCAATATCTTCTCTGATATTGATTTTGCTAAATTCCTATCACTTTGCTCTATGATGTCAAATTTAAATTCATGTACATATTCATTTCGTTTTTTTTCAACGTATTTAATTTGTTCATATACACTTTCAGGATAACCTGTAATTATTAAAATATTTTTCATTAGTTTAATTAATTTTTCATTTTTAATATCCTCACCCATACTGTCTTTAATTATTCTTTCACTCAGTGACCAATATTTTAAGAAGGAACTTGATAAATCATCTTCAATCGATGCTAAATGATATAAGCTCAAATATATTTTTAATTCTTTTGATATGTGTTTATTCTTAAATTTTTCAATAAAAATTTCTTTAATTGATATTTTTTCTTTAGAAAAAGAAAGATCGAGATGTTCTAAACGATAACTTAGATAATCATAATGTTCTATAAATTCATTATTCACACGAACAACTTTCAATAAAATATTAAAATCTATTAATTTATATCTGTCTTGAAAATTATTTGAGAGAATTTTAGTAGTTTTATTATAATTATTTATTAAAGTTAAAAATCCTAAAAATCCATAAATATCATCAAATGATAAACCATATTGATAATCTAAATCCTTACCATTTGATTTATGTGAAATAATAACTTCATTTTTATAATTTTCATCTAGATTTAACTCTTTATTAGATTTATTCATTAAATATCTTTCTATACATTCAAATTCAAAAATTTTTAAATTAAACAGTTTAAGTGTTTCATCAAAAAGATTATCAATTTTCCTATTATCTATGTTCGTAAAATAAATAAATTCAAACTCAGTTTTATTTAAAGAATTTTTATACTCATCATATTCTCTATTTAAAATAAATATAAAATATTTATTTCTTGAACTTTTAGGCTTATTTTTTAATTCATACGCTGTATTTAATGGAAAAGATTTCTCCCAAGAATATAATGTTATTTTATCATTTTTGGCAACATCTTTTAATTTGGAATATCTATCCATATAATTCCAAAACAATATAACATAATTTTCTATTAAAGGAGTATACTCAAATCCATCATTAGTCTTTTTTAAATTAGTGATTAAGTAATCTAAAATTTTTTCAAATTCATGATTAATTGTTATTTCAATCTTTGAATTTAAAATTCTACCACATTGATCACAGTAGTATGCTTTCTCGCGAATTTTATTATTACAGTACCGACACCTTTTTATTTCAATCATCAACATAGATTATTAATATTTTTCTTCAAAAAACGTTTCATATAATAACTTTTTGAATTCTTCAGATATTTCATATCGTGGTTTATCATTTAATTCATATAACTTTCCTTTATAAAATAATTGATTATCTTTAACATAATTATAATCTAAATGAAAAACTCCATTAATGTTGTTATCTGTAAATTCAAAAATTCCCTTCTGATTTTCATATTCATTATGAATACCATAAATTGATTCATGGTACCTGAAATGATACGAACCATATAAAACATAGTATAAAGGTAACGGATTCTTTATATTACTATTATGATATTGATTTTGATATTTTTTATTCAATACATTAAACGGTTTATATTTTATTCCTTCAAAAGAAACAAAATTGCTACGATTATAGTTAGTGACACTATCTAATTTTAAATTAGCTATTTCAATATAAATTTTTTCACGTTTATATTTGACACAAAGATCAATATTAGTGATATTTTCATTTTCATTTAGAGGATAAATTTTAGATTCTAACTCAATATCAAAGTTTTTAATTAAACACCCAACTACTGCAATTTCACATAATACATCCTTTGCTCCATTAATATTAGAAATTTTACCTTTTTTAATAGTTATATTATTATCATTTAAATTTTTAAAAATTAATTCCCATTTTCTCTGTTTTTTGATATAATATTCCTTATAATCACCTATTTTTTTGGGATGTTTAAAAAATATTTGAACTAAAGGATGAGGATCATACTTATTTTTTTTCAAAGACTTACGTAAAATATCACCCATAAACAGATTAGTATTTGGGTATATCTTTAAACATTCATTTAAATCTTCAATATTTTTCGGTTCGTAATAAAGAATTCTGTCTATAGTGTATAATATAGAATAATCTGGATCTTCGTGTTTTTTAACATCATTAATATTAATATTTTTTTCTTTACCAATTTCAGTAAGTATTTCTTCAACAAAATCATTATCTTCAAAACTTATTACTTTTAATAAAACCAAAACAATTTTATCAAAATCATCCGATGATTTATGTATTCTAATCCATTTCATAATGTCTTCTTTGGATTGAAAAATAGAATTTATGTGATTTTCACAATCATCTTCAGTAAGTTGGTAATTTTTTAATTTTTCATTTAGTTCATGCAATATTCTATCTTTTTCTGATGTGGATAATTTGACATTATCATATATTAATTGTTTATAAGTATTAATGTTTAAAATAATAATTTCCAAAAATTTCTTTGAGTTAAATTCACATAACTTTTCTTGAATATCATAAAGCATTTGACTATTATCAAAATCATAATGTTTGTCATTGTATTTATCTAAAATAGCATATGATTTAAATAATAAGTCTTCATTTATTTTAAAATGACTGTATAAACTATTAAATATATATTTAGTTGAAAAAAGAGGATTATTTGAATTTAATTTTTCAGTGACTTTTTTAAAAATTTCTTCGTTATTACCCATAGATAAAATTAAACAATTAACATAATTATCATAATTATCTTCAAGTACACAATCTTCTAAATCAAGAAGAATATCTTCTTTAATAGAAAAATTATTTTTTAAAGATAAATTCAAAATTTCAATAGAACATTTTTGGATATTGACATTCTTCTTAAAAATATTTGTATAAATTTCTTTGTTAAGTAAAGAAGTATTATTAAATAAATAAAAACCAAATAAAATTTGAGGTTGATAATATTTACCTAAAGAATATTCATAAAATTCATATATTAAATCCGGATTTTTATTAACATATTCTTGAATAAGATCTATAAAATTAAATTCATAAAAGAAAATATCATTAAAACTTACTTTTTCAATCATTTCACAAAATAATTTAATAAATCGAATATTTGTAGAAAATAATCTCGTGTTAATATAGTTTATAGTTTTTGTAAAATCAAATACTCTTAAATATATTATTTCTTCTAAAATATCAAATAATTTCTGATTATTCATGCTTTTAAGACTATTGAATCTACAATCATCTAATTCTTTATCAGAAAATATTTTTAAATTCATTCATTAACACCTTATTTTAGTAATTATTATACTCTAAATCTTATAAAAAACATAATTTTCCATATTTTAAAAACAAATTTAATATTTTCTCATACTTTATATTTTACAATTTTGATAACTAACATTCAATACTTATTATAAATCACATATTATTTATTATTTATTTTGTGTTCTTTATGCTTTAAAACCAGTTATCCTTTATTCATAACTTATCATTAAGTGAGATTTTAAGTCGTTATTAAAATAATATTTTTAATCAAGTAGATTGTTAATTTTGATCATGAATATTTATTTATTATAGATAGATTAATGAATAATCTTCTTTTATTTTTTCATTCTCTATACTTAAATTAAACGAATGACATTTTTATATCTTTTTCTTCTATCAGATAATAACTAAATGTTTTCATAAATAAGAAGTATAGAATCTTTATTTCTTATTTTAATGATGTAAGTAAGCACTTGCAGTCGAAAATCTTTATATAAGAACCAATTCAAACTAATTAGTAGAGATGGAAAAGAAAAACACCCATCAGAAACATTATATTGTAGTGGTGAAGGATAATGAACCTAAAAAACATATTAATAATCGGATTAATCTTACTAGCTGCAGGCTCACTTATAGCAGCAGTCAATGCAGCCAGTAATGTGAACATAAACGGTGAAAACCTAAAAGTACTTAACGGATTTAAACCATATGAAAGCGATGTAGACACAACACACATGGACGAAGACGGCCTTGACGTAGAAGACATAGATGGAACAAGAGTAGACAACAAAGTAACACGTGAATACATAAACAGTAACGGTGACAAACTAGAACTAACAGTAGGAGTACTAAACAACGGCAAACCAATACAAGCACTAAACGCATACAGCTACACCAAAAAAGTAATCAATGGCAAAGATGGATACTACAAAACCGAGATGGATGACGGAAGACAACAATACAAATTCCAATACATCAAAGACGGAAAACTAGTAAAAATAGAAGCACCAACAGAAGACAGCATCAGCAAAGTAATGACATAAAAATTAAAAATAACAGGAAATTTGCATACGGAAGCTGAGCAAAGATTCCTGCAAACAGATTTACACTTAATCCTTCAAGACCTGCTGCAAAAGCAAATATGAGTGTTGAAATACTTGTCACCACAGTTAGAATAACAATCCAAACCAAAAACATTTACATTTATATATCATAATCTATATAATATACCTAACGAACGGTAGGTAGTAAATATGAATACTAAAGAAAAGATTTTTGAAGTATCTCTTGATTTATTTTCAAAGAAAGGGTATGATTCAGTTTCCCTTAGAGAAATTGCTGAAGAAGTAGGAATTAAAAAAAGTTCGATATATAGTCATTACTCCTCCAAAGAAGCAATACTTATGGACATATTCGACTATTTAACCAATATTTTTGAATATGATGAGATGCTCAATAGTAAAGATTTGGATTTGAATGCAAACAATGAAATACTGCTTCAAAATCCAGAAAAGTTTTATCATAAAGGTTCCGAAGCCATGAAGGAAATGTTCTCACAAGAAAAGAACCTTAAAATCTGGAAACTGTTATTCATTCAGATGCACCATAACGATGCAATCAGGAAATTTTTCCAAGATGAGATTCTTGCCAAGCCCCTTTTGTTTTGGGAGGGATTTTTCACCATTTTAAAAGAAAATCACATAATTCGCCCAGAATGCGATCCAAAGCTATTAGCAAAGGAATATTACAGTTTTCCAATTTATCTGATTTTGGAAATCTGTGTGGAATATGAGGATATTCCCCAAAGTTCTCTGGAGGATTTCTTTAACCAAGCAGAAGAGCATGCTAATTTCCTACTTGAATGTGTGAAGGTGAATTAAATGGATTTTGATATTCAAGATTATCTGGCCAAGGGTGTTGAAATCATCATGAAAGATGCAATGCGTGCAACACTAAAAAATCCAAAAGAAAGTTTATTTTTGATTAAGTTTTCAAAGTATGCAAAAAAAGCTACTAAAATCAGACAAAAGTATGATAAAAAAGGTAAAAACATTCCAGCTTTCTTGATAGCAAGCATTACAAGCAGTTGCAACCTGCACTGCACAGGATGTTATTCACGTGCACATGATGCATGTAATGACGGCAAGCCACAAAATCAACTTACAGATGATGAATGGGAAAACATATTCAAGCAGGCAAAGGAACTTGGAATAAGTTTCATTGTTCTTGCAGGTGGTGAACCAATGCTTAGAAGAGATGTCATACTAAAAGCCAGCAGATATCATGAAATTCTGTTTCCCATATTTACCAATGGCACCATGTTGGATGAAGAGTATTATGATCTGTTAGATAAAAATAGAAATCTAGTTCCAATTTTATCAATAGAAGGAAATGAAGAAATAACAGATTTTAGAAGAGGAAAAGGTGTTTATAGGCAATTAATTGATTCAATGGAATATATGAGAAAAAATAATGTCATCTTTGGAGCTTCACTCACATTTACAAAATGGAATTTGCCAACTATACTTTCAAATGAGTATATTCGTCAATTACATGATTTTGGATGCAAAGTATTATTTTTCATCGAATATGTCCCTGTTGATGCAGATACTGTAGATTTAGCCCCTAGTAATGAGGAGAGGGAATTATTATTGGATAGAATTAATTGTTTGCGTCAGAAATATTCTGACATGATATTTCTTTCATTTCCAGGAGATGAAAAGACATCAGGAGGATGTCTTGCAGCAGGAAGGGGATTTTTCCATATTAACTCACATGGTGGTGCTGAACCATGTCCCGCTTCACCATACTCCGATGTTAATGTCAAGGATGTATCCCTTATTGAAACTTTGAATTCAAACTTGTTTAAGTCATTAAGGGATGGAGATATTCTGATGGATGATCATGATGGTGGCTGTGTGTTGTTTGAGCATAAAGATGAAGTTGAAAGGATTTTGAACAGATGAATATTTAAAAATCAAATAATGTTGATCGCTTTGGTTCAATATATCTTATTACTTCTGTATCAATTAGATTATCATTTTCTTTAAGGTGTCCAAGCAATAATGGTGATTTCTCATAATGCAGTTTTATAACATTTTTGGGAATTTCAGGTTTTCGGTTGGCGTAGCAATATTTACATTCACTTAAACAGGAATTATAAGCCCCTATGTCTCTTGATGGAATTCAGTGACAGTTTTGTCTAATTCCGGTTCCTTTTACATTTTTATAAACTACATTGTGTGCCTGTTCTAATATTTCCCTTGTTGTACATCCTGCAGTATGAATATTATATTTTTCATAACTTTCATTTGTTGCACATGATTGAATAAACAGATTATACTTCCTGGATATATCACCGATTCCCTTCAATAGTCTAACCTTGTCAGATTCACTGAATGGAATTATCTCTGGCATGTTCTCTTCCACTTTCCTGTACATGTCAACAAAGCTGAAGATGCATCTGTAAACCAGTGGTGAAATTCTTTCGGCCATATATTCAAATGTTTCCAGATGTTTTTCAACAGTATATTTTTCAGTAAGAAGTATCGGATCATATCTCCAGAGAATCTTATTGCTACCAACAATATCAGATAATCTTTTCAACGTTTTAATAGATTGATTTATTGACGGGACTTTAGGTTCTATGTCCTTGCCATATGCAGTAATCGTGTAGTTGCACATGGTTGTTTATCTCTATTTTTAAGCTTTTTTTAGGAGTTTTTATTCTTTTTGGATATATTGTTTTTTGATATGGTGGGTGTGTTGTTGTGTTTTTTATACACTTTTTTTAGTGTATGTTTTTTGTTCATTTTGTGTTCGTGTTTTGTGTATTTTTTTAATATTGGTTAGAATTTTTAATGGGGCATGATGATTATGGGGTGGGAATATTAATCTAACTTTGTGGTGGTTTTTAGCATGGATGAATTTTTGTTTCGTTATATGCAAGCATAGCGAAAAAGTATTTAATTATCTTTTTTTAGAACACAAACAAACATTTTTTATAAATAACCATTTATAACCTTTATTTCTTATTTTAACGATGTAAGTAAGCACTTGCAGTCGAGAATCTTTATATAAGAACCAATACAGACTAATTAGTAGAGATGGGAAAGAAAAACACCCATCAGAAACATTATATTCTAGTGGTGAAGGATAATGAACCTAAAAAAACATATTAATGATCGGATTAATACTAATAGCTGCAGGATCACTCATAACAGCAGTCAACGCAGCAGAAAACGTGAACATAAACGGTGAAAACCTAAAAGAACTAGACAGCTTCAAAGCATACGAAAATGATGTAGACACAACACACATGGACGAAGACGGCCTGGATGTAGAAGACATAGACGGAACAAGAGTAGACAACAAAGTAACAAGAGAATACATAAACGGTGACGGTGACAAACTCGAACTAACAGTAGGAGTACTAAACAATGGCAAACCAGTACAAGCACTAAATGCTTACGGCTACGCTAAAAAATCAATAGCTGGAAAAGATGGATTCTTCAAAACTGAAATGGATGATGGTAGACAACAATACAAATTCCAATACCTAGAAAACGGAAA
The DNA here is from genome assembly GCF_034480035.2 of Methanosphaera sp. ISO3-F5. Classification (NCBI taxonomy): domain Archaea; kingdom Methanobacteriati; phylum Methanobacteriota; class Methanobacteria; order Methanobacteriales; family Methanobacteriaceae; genus Methanosphaera; species Methanosphaera sp. ISO3-F5. The sequence continues at coordinate 134,438 of NZ_CP118754.2, read as the reverse complement.
ATTAGTAAAAATTGAAGCACCAACTGAAGACAGTATCAGCAAAGTAATGGCATGAAAAGAGTATTTTCCTCCCCCCTTTTCCTCCCATTAAAAAAAATATATATGTGGTGTTGATGATGATATTAACAATTTTATCAGAATATTATAATTTCTTTTAATACTTATTATGGATAATAATCCATTTATTATTAATTAATAGAATAAGATAAATTTATTCGGAAAAAAAATTTTTAATCCCCCTTGTTTAGTCACAATCTAAAGACTATTTTAAGAAACACATGAATAAAACTCCTAAGATAATAGAAAAGAAATTGGAGGTTAAACAATTACTAACTTCAATAAATTATTTTTTTTAGGATGTTTTAGAATACTGGTTTTACTATTACTATTATTCCTAAGCTTTTTGAGTTATGAATTTCATTTTTTTGTTATATGAGATATAACGAACAACTTTTTAACAAAATGTTCTTAAAACAGCTTAAATTACTAAATAACTCCTAAAATTTTATAAATAATAAAAAAAATAGATTGTAATTAGTGGTTAATTGTACCATTATCCTAAAAGATGCAACTGACTGGGAAAGTAGTGTATTGTTAGAATAATATTTTTTTTCAGGAGATAACATATATTTCCTGTTAAATATTTTTTTATGGTATCTGTGTCATGTAATAAAAATAGCCTGGTTTTCCACTCTAAATATGACCCAGTAGTTGAACAATGCATAGAAGCTTATTTTCTTTCTTCTATGATCTAGCAGGAGGTGATTACTATGTTAGACATAGTAGTACTAATAATAGTACTACATATGCCAACATTTGTATCTGTTATAAGATACTTATGTTGTATAATAACATTGTTTTCATTTAACAACTTCTAATAAACATGAAAACATGTTAGGTTAGTGGATATTCTAAGGCTATTATTAATTGACAAGATGCCTAGAATAGTTATGTATTCCACGTTACATAATGGTTTGTAACCTCTGTTATATATAACTATTCTATTTTAATTATTTTATTTTAACCATACTCATGTTTTAATTATTATTTTATTTCTTTTTCTAAGTATAACGAACAACTTTTTAAAAAAATGTTCTTAAATAGTTTAAATTCTATAATAATCCATAAAAGTTTAATAATAAAAATAATACATAATAATTAGTGGTTAGTTATACCATTATCCTTAAAGATGCAACCAACTGGAAAAGTAGTGTATTGTTAGAAAAAATATATAGGAAATTAAATTATAAATTTCCTATTTAATATTTTTTTAAAATTTAATTATGGAATCTGTGTCATGCAAAAAAAAATAGTCCTGTTTTCCACTCTAAATATGGGCTTCGTAGTTGAACAATGCATATAATCTTATTTTCTTTCATCTATAATCTAGTAAAAGATGATTACTATGTTAGACATAGTAGTACTATGTGCAGTACTACTACATATGCCAACATTTGTATCTATTATAAGATACTTATGCTTGTAAATAACATTGTTTTCATTTAACACTTTCTAACAACATGAAAACATGTTAGTTTAGTGGATATTCTAGAGCTATTATTAATTGACAAGATGCCTAGAATAGTTATATATTCCAATTAATAGTTTGTAACTTATACTATATATAATTTTATTCTTTAGATTGGTTTATTTTAATCATGTTCATTCCACCACTACTCATTTTTTCATTTTTCAATATATAACGAACAACTTTTTAAAAAAATGTTCCTAAATATGTTTAAAAGTAAAATAACTCATAAAACTTCATAAATAAATCATAAATAGTGATTTAGAATAAAATATTTTTTTTATATGATAACTTAACGTTGTTATATCCAAGTTAAATAATATATAACTATTTGAGAAAACAGTCAACCAAATGAAAAGATTAATTTAAGATATGAATTTTCTATGTGAATTTTTTACATTGCTTTGATTAACCATTGCATAACCCATTGTGGTATCAATTTGAACATAACCCAATAACTTTTGTACATGTTCAATATACATTCCTTTATCAATAGCCATAGTTGCTAATGTTCTTCTAAACTTATGTGGATGCACTCTCTTATTTATATTTGATTTAACACCTAATTCCCTAATCCTTGTTTCCACACCAGTAATGCCAAGACGTTCATGTGGTTTGTTTAATGTAACAAATAATGCAGGATTATTATCTTTTCTTGAATGTATGTAATCTAATAAATGAATTTTTGTACGAGCATCAAAGTATACTATTCTTTCACTTTCTCCTTTACCAAATACCACACATTCTCTTTCATAAAAGTCAATGTCATTAATGTTTAAATTTACTAGTTCTCCTACTCTTACACCAGTAGAGATTAATAATTCAACCATTGCCAAATCCCTTTTTTCAATACAGGCATCTCTTATTTTTTCCAAGTCTTCATCTGTTAGGGTGTCTTTGATTACACGTCCTTGTTTTACTTTATGTATTCTTTTAACAGGGTTCTTAATAATGTAATCTTCTTCTTCAAGCCAAGAAAAAAAACTTGAGAATATTCTACGTATATTATCTAATGTAACTTTTGAAGAATTTCGTTCTTTCCTATGATTTGATAAAAATTCTCTAAGATCATCAGTAGATACATTTAACACATCTTTATTAACTTTATTTAACATATAATTGATAGTAGTTTTATAATAAGCTACTGTTTTTTTAGAACATCCTTCAACTTGTTTTGCTGATAAAAATAGATTTAACAATTTAGAATTATGTTCTACATAATTATTATCATCAAATTTTTTCAATTCAATATGTTTTACATTATCAAAACAATCCAATAATGATTTTAATAACAAATTCTGCTGTTTCATATTTAAATAAGGTTTCATACTACTTTGTATATCATTAATTAATTTAGTCTTCATAAATTACTATGTGTAAAAAACTATGCAATAAATATACTATAATAAACAAAAGTTATTGTTTATTATATTGTTTATATTTTTAGGGGGGGGTTTTTTGGTTTTTTTTATGGTTTATTTGTTCTTTTTGGTGTATGTGGTTTTGTTAGTGGTTTGTAATATGTTTGTAAGTTTCTTATTTTTCTATTTTGGTTGTATCCTTCTTGTTTTGCTTTAATTGGTTATATTATTTATTTTTAGGTGGATAACTATATATATGTGTTGTTTTATATTATTATTCATGTTTTTAAGGTGTGATGGTTCTTGTCATGCTATTAGAAATGTTTAAATGTTAGTTAATTTATTATAGGATGGGAGGTTAATCTTATGAAATTGAAATCAGTTGTTATTTTAGGATTATTCTTATTTGCGCTTTGTGGTTTTTCAGCTGTTTATGCTGATACATTTGTTGTTGGTAATTCGAGTTTTTCGTTGCCTGATGGTTATATGCTTCAGGAAAGTGGTAATCAGGTGATTCTTTCGAATGATGAGTATGTGATGACGATGTATGAAGGTCCGATTATTGATACAAATAGGGCGAGAACTAATCGTATTAACAGTGGTTATATGTTGATGGGGGAACGGAATTATACGTTTGGTAAGGCTAAAATTAATCAGCAGAATTATAGGAAGGATGGTATTATTTCGTGTGTTTATACGGTTAAAAAGTATGGTCAATCGTATATTATTACTTTGAATTTGTATGATAATCAGACTGTGCCTGAGTATGAAGATAATCCTGTTACTATGATTATTGATACTTTAGAACCTAATAAGTAGTACCATAATATTATTTTTTTTTATTTAATTATTTTTTTTATATAACAATTAAGGGTGTGTATCTAGTGAAAAGTAGAAATTTGATGATTGTATTGTTGATTTTATTGTTTTTGTTGGTTCCAGTAACAATTGCGGGGGATGGAGACTATAAAATTCCTAGTGTTGTTAAAGATGTAACAGTAAATAATGATGGATCAGTACATATCTCCGAGAAGATAGTTTATGATATTGAGGGAAGTGTTAACGGAGTATACAGGAATATACCTTTAACTGGCAGGCAATCTGTGAGGAACATCTCGGTTAAAACTCCCGGTTACTATAATACGTTGGAAGTTGATAGAAATGATAATAGTACCATATTAAGGGTATGGTTATATGAGGATAAGGATAAAACACGAAAAACAGAAAATGCTAAGGTGGAAGTTACCTATGATTACACCATACGTAAGGGTGTGAAAGTATATAATGACATTGCAGAAATGCAGTACATGACATGGGGAAGTGAGTGGAATTCAAAAGTAGATAGTATGGAATCAAACATCCACGTACCGGGCACAAAAAATGATATAGAATACTGGAACAATCCGGAGGATAATGTAGTATCAAGTCAGTGGACAAGTGATGATACATTAACAGTTAAACTTGAAAATATTGATGCACATACCTCATTTGAACAAAGAATTTTAATGCCCAAAAATTATATTAAAAACACAACTTTTGCTCAGGTAATACATGTTGATGCAAAACAAAGGATAGAAGATGATCAGAGAAAGTATGAGGAAGAACATAATAAACAAAATATTATAGTTACTCTTGCATGGACAATACTGGGTTTACTGTTATTAGTACCCTTCGGAATATACTGGTTTTTTGGAAGAGAACCAAAAATTGAATACAATGCAGAATACGAGTATGACCTGCCGAGTGATGCAACACCACTACAGGTAAACATATTAATAAATGGGAATGTGGGAGTTATAACAGATGATGCGATGTATGCAACAATTCTTGACCTGATTAACAGGAAATACTTTAAAATAGTGGTGAATGATAGGGACAATACGATTATCAGACAAACTAGTAAGGACATGGGCCACTTACGTGAATATGAGTTGTCATTAATTGATTTTTTATCCTCGTTTGCTCAGGATGGTGATATATCAATAGGTTATGTGGGCAGACGATCACACTATCATCAATTCCAGAGATTCAGTGCCAAATGGTATAAACAGGCACGTGAAGAAACATCAGACACATGGATAAAACAGTACTTTGATGACAGAGGCTCAAATCTCTTATTGTACTGTGGAATAATGTATTGGATATTGTTTATCCTAACGATAATTGGAATGGAATTTATGCTGATACCAGCTTATTTGACAACATTAGCACTTGTTTCAATGATTGTTTTCATGATAGGTGCCGTACTGCTCTTTATTGTACCGAACACTGTTCCGGGAAGATGGACATCGGAGGGAAAGGAATTTTATGACAAATGGAAAAACTTTGAAAAATACATAAAAGATTATAGTCTGATAAAGGAAAGGCCACCATCATCAGTACAGGTATGGGGAAAATACCTTGTATACGCTTCGGCACTAGGCTGTGCCGACAGGGTAACAAAAAACATGAAACAATACTTTAAGTCAGTGAATATTGCTGAAGATACATTCACGGACAGCAGTGCAGTATCATTTGCTTACTATAATGGATTTGCTCATGTGGAATCATCATTCAACACATTATCAGAATCTGAAAGTGATTCAAGTGGATCAATAGGAAGCAGTGGCAGTGGAGGATTTGGTGGCGGAGGTGGAGGAACCTTCTAAAAAAAAATCCTCCTCAAAATTACAATAGTTGGGAGAGTGTGTTAGTATAAATGCAGGAAAAATGTTAGTATTATCATTGATTTTACTGTTTATGTTAATGCCCATATCTCTGGCAACTGAAGGTGATTTTACCATACCATCAGTTATTAAGGATATCACAGTAAAAGAAGATGGTTCAACAGTAATCATGGAAGAAATAATATATAATATTCAGGGAAGGGTTAATGGAGTATTCAGAGATATTCCACTTAATCAAAATCAGACAATACGAAATATTTCAGTAGAAACTCCAGGATACTATAATAAATTAGAGGTAATAAGGTATGGCAATTGTACAAAGCTTAGGGTATGGCTCTACAGTGATAGGGCTAAAACACAGAAAACACGCGATGCAAAGGTATCAGTAACATACAAGTATACAATAGATAAAGGTTTGAAAGTTTATAATGATATAGCAGAATTGCAGTATATGACTTGGGGTGGTGAATGGAATACAAGTGTAGATTACCTGGAATCTACCATTCACATACCATACACTAAGGAATATGTAAAATACTGGAACAACCCCGAGGATAATGTTATCTTAAGCCAGTGGACGAGTGAGGATACATTAACTGCTAAACTGGAAAACATTGGTGCACACATATCATTTGAACAGAGATTAATAATGCCTAAAGACAATTTCAAACATGCAATATATGCTCAACACATAAAAGGTGATGCAAGAGAACTCATAGAACAAGACCAAAATTATTACTCAGAAAAAAAAGACAAGAACAATGATTATGCTCAAGGAAAATATTATGATAATATCAGAGTAACATTTTTCTTCACAGCATTAAGTATACTCACAATCATTCCAATAGGAATCTATGGATTGTATGGCAGAGAACCAAAAATAGATTATAATGCAAAGTATGAGTATGATCTTCCTACACATGAATCTCCAGTACAGGTATATGCAATTACAAGAGGAAAACTTAAAAATATAGGTAATGATGCAATGTATGCAACAATACTTGACCTAATAGATAAAAACTACTTTAAAATATTGTATTCCAATGATGATACAATTATCAGATGTACCAATAAAGATACAACCACCTTGAAAGAACATGAAAAAATAATAATAGGATTTTTATCATCCAATGCAGTAAATGGTGACATATTCCTTGGAGATATAGTAAGATCAGATCGTATGGCATTCCAGAATTTCAGAAACACGTGGATAAAACAGGCCAAAGAGGAAATTCCCGATTCATATGTTGAAAAATATTTTGATGATCAGGGATTGAAAGTCTTACAAAAAATACGACGTACGTATTTTTTAATAGTAATAATTATATTTATTGTAATATTCTTTAAACTTATACCATCAATGTTCATTCTGGAATTAATGGCTGTATTAATGATGCTTATGATGGTATTTGCTATATTATTGTTTTTTATTCCAAAATTTGTTGTTGGAAGACGGACACCACAGGGAAAAGAGACATATCATAAATGGAAAAACTTTGAACGATACATAAAAGACTACAGTCTAATCAGCCAAAGACCACCATCATCAGTACACGTATGGGGAAGATACCTAGTATATGCCACAGCACTTGGATGCGCAGATAATGCAACAAAAAACATGAGAAAATACTTCCAAACAAACAGAATACAATATGATTCATTTAATAACAATGCAGTATCCTTCACATATCATGGAGGTCTTGCTGTTATGCAATCTTCATTCAATATATTATCAAGAACAGACACTTCTACTTCAGGAATTGGAAGGGCTGGTAGTGGAGGATTTGGTGGCGGAGGTGGAGGAACCTTCTAAAAAACAAGACTACTAATTCAACCACACACCCTTCAAAAATAAAATAATGGTAAAATATAAGAACATCATACCATTACATATAATCATCCTTTCTATTCTTTTTTAATTATTAGGTATATACATGTAATGATTACTTTTCAGTTTTTTAATAATGTTATTTGTTTATTGTAGTAATTATCTGTTATTATTTGTACAATTTATTTTGTTTTCTTTTTTTATTTTTAATCATTTCTTTAGTATTATTATTCGTGTTTAATGCTTAGTTTCATAAAACATTATTCTATAAACAATGTTTAGGGAAACTATTGTCTTGTTTTTTTAATATTTGTCATGCTATATTTTTCTATAAAAACAATAATATTTTCACATCATTTGTATAAATTAAGTAATTTAAAATTACCTAAACAGTATGTGTTCCAAAACTTATTAACATACCGATATAACTATATGGTTGGAAGTGTAGCTACTGGTACAACAGTTCTAGCATTACCTAAAAAGGATTTAGAAAAATACATTATTATTCCAGAAAAAGATATTCTCATAAAATATGAAAATATTATGGATAGGATCCAAAAAGACAAAGAAAGAATATGTTTTGAGAATATAAAACTTACAAAACTTCGGGACACATTATTACCTAAGTTAATGTCTGGTGAGATTGATGTATCTGGTATAAATTTTGATTAAGTTTACAATTATCCATAAAGATTCAATTATCTGGAAAAGTAGTGTAAGTAAAAATACAGGATTGCTTTTAATAATTTAGTCTATGTTAGCATATTATATTATATTCTTAAGAACCCCAAAAATTATTATATAATGCAAAATTTATCAAAAAATGATATTAATATGGTGAGTTATTATTCAATTAATTATCATTTTTGATTTTTTAAAACTTTTTTTTGTGATTTTTACGTTTTTGAATCTTTATATGGAATTGTCCATTTGTTTAATAGGATATTTGTATGTTCTGGTAAATAAGAGTATTAAGTCTATTATCATTACTATAATTGCAGCAATCATTACATACTGAACTCCCATTCCTGCAACTACTGCTCCGGCAATCGTGGTACCTAAAGTAACTCCAACATTTCCCATGCTTAAGAATATTCCGTTTGCAAATTCTGGTGCTTCAGGTGCTGCTGATACCATCCAGTATTGTGAAATATCGTTAGCTATACCTGCAAGAATTCCCCATGCAAACATTAAGATTATTACTGGTAGTTTAGCTCTGCTGAATATAAATAATCCTATCATTAATATTGAAAAAACTATTGGAAAGATCAGTGCTGTTTTTTTGCTGTTACTGTTTAATAATTTGGCTCCAAGCCAATTTCCAATAATTGAAGCTATACCATATATAAACAATACTATGCTTAATTCAAATCCTAAAATATGAGTTATCATATTTAAAAATTCTGAGATATATGCATATGCTGTATACAGTCCTCCATTTAAGAATATTACTCCTAATACTGATATTATAAATACTCCTGTGGTTGCTACTTTCACCTGGTTTCCATAGGATTGTTTTTTTCCTGGAAGACTTGGGAAAAAGATTATTGTTGCAATTAAAGCTATGAATGTCACTAGACTGAACCATAGCATAGCATACTGGTATCCTAGAGTTGTTGCAATAAATGTTGTTATTGGAACACCAATTATCATCCCTGCTGAGACGCCCATAATGACTTTACTTACTGCATCTTGTGCTTTTTCTGGTTCAACAATTTCGGCTGCTACAGTTAATGCTAGACCACAGTATATTGGGTGAAATATTGCTGGTATTATTCTGCATATTAGTGCTATGTTGAAATCTGTTACGAATGCGCTGGTTATTGAAAAAATTGTGAACACTGTTAGAACTAGTATGAAGCTTTTTTTTACGGTCGAATTTTGAAAATACTAGTGGCATGAATATTCCGCATATTGCTATTGTTAGGGCAAATAGGCTTACAAATAATCCTGCTTGTGTAATGTCAACGTTAAAGTACTGTGATATTTGGGGAAGTATTCCAACTACTCCCATTTCTGTGCTTAATACTCCGAATGTTCCAAGCATCATTATATATATTATTATATTTTCATGTTTCATAACCAGTCTCCTAACTCTTTCATAATATAACTATTATGTTAAGAAATATTTATATGTGTTCCAATATAATTGCTACCTTAAAAAACGATACAAAACCACGGAAAAATTAATAGATAACAAATACTAAAAAAGAGTTTAAAAAAAAATAATGATGGAAGACGGAAAAAACATTTCAAGAGTATTTTAATTTTCTTTAATATGTTCCTCCTGATTATGAATTTCTTCTTCAGGACGATTATACGTAATTAATCATTGAATAGATTAATAAACTTCCAATCCCCTCCCCATATTTTTCCAGGGTTTCATCCAAGTTACTACCAGCATATTATAATATTAATTATTGATTTTTTTTAGTACGTGTTGAAGTTTAAGCGTTTTGGGTTATATTCATCTAGTTTATATAATCGTTTTATTTTTTTTATTTGGTCGAATTGTTGGTTGAATGATATTATGTGTTTTATTTGTTTTGATTGCATGTATTTGATTGTTATGCAATCTAGTAGTGTTAATGAGTTGTTTGATTTGTATAGTTCATATGCGCTCTGGAATATTTGTTTGTTGTTTTGGTAGTCGATTCTTGTAGTCATTTGGATATTTTCTAGAAATTTGATGTTTGTTTCATGGTCGTATTTGTCTAATTTTTTCATTATGTTAAATAGAACATGGCATGGTATGTATAGGAAATGATCTTTTTGTATTGTGTTTGCTATTTTGTTGGCTGTTTCGTGGTTTTTGTTTTCTTCGAATATTAGTGCTTCTAGGAAGTCATAGTTTATTATTATTTTAAGCATTATTTTTTCTCCTTGTTTTTTATTAGTGCTGATATTTCTGCTAGTTGGGTTCTTTTTTGTGTGTTTACGTGTATGTGCTTGTCTTTTATTTCTAGAATGATATAGTCTAGTGTTTTACAGTTTAGATGGTTGTAGATTATGTTTGGTACTTTTATTGTTGATTGTGTGTATATGTTTCTGTATATTTTCTGGGTGTTTCCTGATATTTTATCTGGTGGTGTTTTAGTTTCTTTTATGAATTTTATTTGTATTGTGTTGTTGTTGTGGCTTAGTGTCCATTCTACCTTGTTTAATTCTTCAGTTTTTATTTTGTTTCTGATTTTTAGTGGCAGGTGGATCGATCTGTTTTTTTGAATTTTGATTGTGTATTTCATAATATTTTTTTTGATTTTCACCAATTATTATTTTATTACTTCAATATATATTAATATTACTAATTTTTTGTTATAAAATATAATCATTGTTCAGGATAAATATAAAGGTTATATTTATTTATCCAACCAATAACAGACAATTTATAATCATAGGGTAAGAATATTATCATTATTATACTATTTTCCATTTTTGTATAGAAAATAACACCACCTATATTATCCCATATTTTACTACACATAAACTTTACATGTAAATAATTATTATTCAATAATAACAAGCCCCTAGCATAGCCATACAATATATCATAGAATCTCTAAAAGTTTTATATACTTACAAATTATAAAAATGGAAGTAAGGATAATAAATGTAACGGGGTGAGTAGATGAAGAAATGTCTTAAATGTGGATATGATTGTGAAGATTCTGATAATGTTTGTCCCATATGCGGCACAAGGTTTAATACCAACGTTATTACAGATATTCTGAACCAACGCTTCAACATAGATTTAAATAACAGTAAAATATATGATGTTGTTGGCTCTACCATAAAAACAGACAATAACAGCACCACGGAAAAATCAGATATTCCAAACAGGCCAACCCCACGAAATGATGGAAACAAAATATTTAATCTCTTATGGGTAATTTTTTCATTCATACCTTTTATTAACGGTTTCGGAATCTTTTTAGCCGGTAAAAAAACATCTAAGAAAAGCTGGATTATAGAAGGATTAATATATGAAATACCAATAATATTCCACCTAATCATGGGACCTTCAGCTTTAACATTTAGCTTAGTATTTCTATCACTCATCATATCCATAGTCCGATCAGTGATGATAATTTCAGAATACAAAATAATCCTAAATAGAAGCAACTATAAAAAACTGAACCATAAATTTCTTAGTTTAATAATGTTTATTTCATCATTCATACCATTCCTGAATGGTGTTGCTTTTATTTATTACGGTAATAAATATTCAAGGCCATACCAGATTACCGGATACATTTTTGAACTAATCTGGATAATACTAATAATACTATTAAATATCCTGCCATTCACCATACGCAGTCTTGGCCTAGTAATAGGATTAGGAATATCCTCCCTAATACTATCAGGAATGAGCATGATATCATTCAATTACGATTGTGATGAATTCCATCACCACGTGGATAATCCACAAATAAACATCACAGGACACAACAAAAAATTAGACAAAGATGTAGGAAACTATTATGAAAACCAATTAAACGACTTGAAGAAAATATTTGACTCAAAGGAAAAAAAGGTCAGAGAATTAATAAAAGAACACTTCGGCACAGGCAATCTGACAAGCAACCGCTTCCTAAGCGTAGTAGATAATTCACACGAAAACGTATACAACCTATACAATTCAGGCCTAGACCTAATAAATTACACATCAGAACCATCACAACAAGTAGAAGAAGAACTAATTGAAAGAATAAACAATATAAATTCAATAAATGAAGAAATGGAAAAACTAACAGTAGAATTAATACTTAACATCCATGAAGACGATAAATCTGACGAAAATATTAAAAACTTAGTAGATGATATGGAAAACTTAATTAACGATATAAACAAATATGAATAAAAAAAGGTGAGTATAATGGCAGAATTCTCATTAGATATAGATGATATAGAAGAAGATGTAGAAAAAACATTAGAAGAAGAAAAATCCAAATTACCAACAGAAAAAATAAGGACACAAGCAGATAATAATGCAGTCGCAATATTTGAAATGGACATAGAAGACATTAATGAAAGAGAAAGTATAATAAAATCAATAGAAAACTTTGGATCAGAACCAATCAAAAAATCCACAGAAAAAAACCAGGCATTACTAAACACTCAGCTAAAAAATTACAGCCACGGCGGTACCGAATCAAAAAATGTTAGCGACAAACTATTAGAACTAAACAAACAGGTAAAAGAATTAGATCCATCAGCTGTCGATTGGGCTAACAATGGAATAATGAGCAAATTCTTTGACCCAGTGAAAAAATACTTCGAAAAATATGAAACAGCAGAAACAGTCATAGCCAATATTATCAAATCATTAGACCAGAGCAACCGAGTATTAAAAAATGATAATGTCACCCTCTTATCAGAAGAATCCAACCTAAGAGAAGTGACAAAAAAATTAATGACAGATATAGAATTAGGAAAACAAATGGATGCATCAATTGAAGCACAAATAGAAGAAGCAAAAATAAAGGGAATAGAACAGGAAAAAATTGACATAGTAAGTGAAGAAATATTATTCCCACTCAGACAGAGAATAATGGACATGCAACAGATGATCGTCATAAACCAACAGGGAATAGTCTCATTAAATGTTGTCAGAAGAAATAACAAGGAACTAATCAGAGGAATTGACCGAGCTAAGAATGTTACAGTCACCGCACTAAGAACAGGAATCATGGTGGCAAGTTCATTATACAACCAGAAAATTGCACTAGACAAGATTAACATGCTTAACTCAACAACAGAAGACATTATCAGTTCAACAACACGGATAATAAGAGATCAGGGAAGTCAGATACAGAAATTAAGTACCGAAACAGCCATATCACCAGAAGTTCTTCAAACCTCATTCAATGAAGCATTAGCTGCTATCGAAGACATCAGCACATTCAAACAGGAAGCACTTCCTAAGATGCAGGAAACCATCAACACTTTCAGCAATATTGCCATAGAAGGACAAAAAGCAATAGATAAAATAAATACAAAAGATTAAACCATTAACCACCACCCCCTTTTTCCTCCTATTCATATTAAAATCTAATTTTAAATAAAAAGAATTTATATTAAATAAACAATAAGTATACCTTAATTCCATCATCATACGTATAAGTAAATTAGCCACAGTAATTATTGCCAATAATTGTAAAGATATTATAGTATGATTTGGTTTATTTTTTTCCTTAATCAACTATCACATTTTTTTTAACAAATATAGATCTTATTATCTTAACCGAATTTATTTTACAGATTAATTATTAATGAGTAACTGTGAATTGCTGAATATAATTACTTTATCTGTTATTATGTATTTTGCTGAAAGTTAAACATAACCATAATGTGCTACGATAGCATGTTGTGCTACATTTTATTATCACATAAACAGGCTACGAAAAAATATTGTAGCACAAAAGTTAATTTTTCATAATTCTTTAGAAACCCATGGTGTGCCACAAAAAATAATTGTTCTACAATTATTCGTTTACAGATATTGTGCTACGATTAAAAATATGTGGAACAAATACTAAAAATGTAGCACAAAAACTAATGGTGGCACATTCATGAAAAATGTAGCACAAAATATAAATGTGGAACAAAAAATCATTAATGTAGCACAATAAAAAAAGGTAGCCTCAAATCCAAAATTGTAGCACAAAAATATAAAGTAGCACAAATATTAAAAATGTAGCACAAAACCAAAGAGTAGCACATTTACAGATATTGTAGCACACACGAAAAAATGTGGAACAGACAATTATAATGTAGCACACAACATATATGTAGCACAAAAGATACCGAGAAGTTTTCACCAAATATTTTGTAGCCTTTTTTATAATTGTGGCACATTTTATTGTTCTGTTGTTAAAAAATAGTAATGTGCTACAAGCAAAAAAGTGTAGCACAATACAAATTATCCCATACCATATTTATGGAAATTTAAAACAGATTATGACAAGAAAATTTTTTAAAACTATAATATTTAAAAGTAAGATGATTTAAAAGAGGTAATATAAGGTAATATTATAAAAATATAAATACTTTTTACCATAATTCAATTAGGGTTATTAATTTTATTAAATCTAATAAAAGAGGGCTATATTAACTGATGTAAAAAAATAGATTTATATAGATTATAATATGAAAAACAATAGAATAAGAATTAATGATTTAAGGAATAATAAAAGAACTAATTGTTAATTTCAACCTTTTAGTTCTTTTATGTCTTCAGGATATCTTCCAAGTATCCTGTCCATAAAGCTCATACTGTCTAGTTGTCTTAGTATTTGTTTATAATTGTTCTCTTTGACTTCTAATGCATTTACTTCTTCCTGTAATTGTCTTTGTCTTTCATCAGAATGGTTTTTCTCATTAGATACCCTGGTGTATTCTTTTCGTTTGGTTTCTAGTTCGTCCCGTATGTTATCATAGTCACGCCTTAGTTTGTCTGTGTCTTCTGTTTTTAGTCTAAGATCATCTTTCTGACTTCTGATGGTTTCATTTAAGTTATCTTTAGTTTCTTCCAATGTTGCTATTCTCATATTTAGTACTGTTTTTTCTCCATCTAGTTTATCTCTTTCTATTTCTGCTTCTGCTTTTGCTCGGTGTTCTACTTCGTATTGTATTGTTAGTGTTTTGTTTTCTTCTTTTAGTTCTTGGTTTTCCTGTTGGAGTTGTGTGATTTGTTCTTGATTTTGTGTATTTTGTGTGATGAGATTTTGGTTTGTGAGTGTTAGTTCTTGAATTTTTTGTTGATTGTCTGTTTGTTGGTTGTCATTGCTGGTTTTAAGTGTTTCTAGTTCTTGTGTTGTATTTTTATGTTGTTGCTGTAGTGTATTGTATCTTGTTTGTAGTGTGTTTAGCTGTGTTTCTAGTTGTTGTTTTTCTTCTGGTGTTATGCTTGGTTTTTGTGTTTCTTTTTGGAGTTGTGTGTTTTCTGTTTGTATTTTTTGTATTGTTTCTTGTAGTTGTGTTATTTGTTGTTTTTGTTGTTGTATGGTTTCTTCTTGTTCTGGGTTGTTTTGTTGTGGTTCGTTTAGGTAGTATTCTCTGATTAATTTTTCTATTGTTGGTCCGATGTGTCCTTTTCCTTTTTTTACTCCTGTGTTTTGTTCTAATTTTTCTATGTATTCGGTCCAGACGTCTTCATCTAGTGAGAGTGATACTTTTTTTTGCATCGGTTTTTGATCCTCCTATTATTTTTTTTAAATTGTTGTTTTTTGTGAATTTGTATTACTTTTTTTGGGTATGAAGTTAGGTAATATTGGGGTGTGATTATTTTTTTTAGGGGTAAGATTGTGTATTTTTGTATCTTACCTTATAGTTGCAATCTATGTTACCTAGGTATGATGGTGGTAAGATAGAGGTAAGATATAGGTAAGATACTGGTAAGATACTGGTAAGATTTAGGTATGATTGAGGTAATATTGGGGTAAGATTGAGGTAAGAATAGGTAAGATTGAAGTATGATATAGGTATGATGTGGTAAGATACAGGTAAGATACTGGTAAGATACTAGTAACATAGAGGTATGATACAGGTATGAAACTGGTAAGATACAGGTAAGATACTATTTTTATATCATTTTTCTTAAACTTATTCTAAAGCTTTATTTTAGTGTATAAAGCATTTTTAACTTATATTACTTACAGGTAAGATGAAGTAATATAAGGTAAGATAGAGGTAAGATTGTATCTTGATAGAGGTAAGATACTATATTACCTGGGTAAGATACCTAAATTTTGTTTTGGTAATATATTGTTTGTAATGTTATTTATAATGTTACGTTATTTTGGGTGAAAATTTGTGTATTTCTGATTTTTTTATGGTAAGATGGAGGTAAGATTGGGGTAAGATTGAGGTAAGATTGGGGTATGATGAAGGTAAGAAAGAGGTAAGATTGAGGTAAGAAATGTGGTAACATTTAAATACTAAAAAATAATATAGTAGTATATAATAAGTGTTACTTGTACATAATTACTACATTGTGTTACTTGTAATCAATGTATACATTTATATAGTGAAAACGATAAAAAGTATTACTATACAATGTACTGAGGGGACAATATATGAGTAAAAGTACAACTATAAGAGTTTCCGAAGAAACAAAAATCGCATTAAAAAAGCTAGGAACAATGGAAGACAGTTATAATACTGTTATATCAAAATTAATAGAAGAACATAATAAAAATATTAAAAAACAAGCGACGATATAAATGAATAAAATTAGGTCATTGAAAATAAATTCAACAACCCTATTCATTAAGACCTATGAATATAGTTTATTACCTCATGAATATAAATATTTTTTCAAGGTAATATGCAGGTATGATTGAAGTATGAAAACAATGATCTAACATGAAAAATATGTTAGGTTGGAATAAAAATGGTAAAAAACAGACAATTAAGAGCAAGAGTCGATGAAGAATTATATGAAAGAGTTCAATTAAAAACAGACAAAGTAAGTGATTTTGTAAGAGATGCTGTAGAAGAAAAACTGGATAAAGAAGAACAAGCGAATGAATCTTCAACAGCTGTAGAAATTAGACAATTAGAAGTAATAATTCAGTCAAGAGAAACAACCGTAGCTCAATATGAAGACATGATAAAAAAAGAAAGAGCATTAATTGCTGAATTAGAAGCAGAAATAGAAAGTAAAAGAAAAATATTAGAAAGAAAAGCAGCACGGGAAGAAAATATTAATAACAATCCAGAAATAAGAAAAGTGTTCCAGGATGCTGTGATGTTCTTGCTCAGAAAAAAATATCTTAGACTAGAGGCAAATGTAGACACTGTTCTTAGTAACAAGTCTAGGGAAGCTAAATATAAGAATGTCCAATACTTTAAAGAAGATCTTGCTAAATTCATTAAACAGGAATGTATACTTGGAAAAACATTTACCATTGAAGGAACTGAAAGAACAATTATAGAAGAAGATCTTAATTATATGTTAAACAGATTATAAACTCCAACATTACCTAACAATATCATAACCTCCCAAACATTAATTACTTTATTTTATCAAGGATTATTTTTTTACAATTGAAAATTAACCATTTTAAACAATTTCAAGTGTAACTCCATTTTGAAGAGGTACCCCCTATTACTGTGTGGTACCGTGGTACAATTGTGGCACGAGGCCACATGAGTTCCCCCTATACTTTCGTAAAATGGATTTGAGATATATAATATATAATATAATAAAATATATTATTATATATAATATAATATAAGAGCTTGTTTTAACGATAGAAAAACAGGAAGTTCACATGTTAACAGAAAACAGTTGTAATGTCATAAAACCAAGAACAACTGATGATGTATTGTTTTTTGTTTTTTATTTACTGAAAAATTGTAGCCGGATGATGAAATGTGCTACAAAAAACGTGTAGCACACGTTATATTTTGGCTACAAAAATTGTGTCACATGAGGCATTTGTAAACCAGATTTTGTAGCCTGTGTGGTGTTTTGGCTACAAAAAAGGGGCATATTTTGTGTCACAAATAGGCTTTGGGCTACTAAAAATAGCATTTTTTTGGCCACATTGTTAAAATGTGGTACACCTTTTCTGATAATTGTGTCACATTTGTGGTGTGTGGCACAAGTTAATGGTTGTGGGCCTGGTTTTTGAATATTTTTGTGCTACGTTCTTATTGTGTGGTACATATGTTTGTGTTTTCTTGTGGCACACAATAGTTGGTGTTGTGTTTTAACATCAGCAGATTTACTTTTACTTGATCCTATTTTTGTGGAACAATTTTTTTACTGTGCTACAATATTGTGGGGTACTGTTTTTTTTGTGGCCTATTTTTATTTTGTGCTACATTTATAATTTGGGGTTATGTTGAAATTCTGGTATGTTTGTGAAGTAGTATTTTTGTTCTTGGTCTTGTTATTTTTTGTGCCACTTTTATATTTTTGTGCTACGATTTTGGTGAAATTTAGTGATTTTTTGGAAATTTCTTCTTTTTTATTGTTTAATGTAGGTGCTTTTTTTCTATTTTTAATTGAAATGATTTAAGGTTAATATAATGATAACTGTGATTAATATTTCAATAGGTTACTTCTATCTTACCTCTTTAAATTTATCTTACTTTGAATTATTTTCATGTCTTGTCATGGGTAATTTTTTTAATACATCTTTTCTGTTGTAAAAACGTCTTTAGTGTCTTCTTTGTGCTACGTAATAAAAGTGTGGCACATACTCAGGTTTATTGTAGCACAGAACTGATTTGTGGAACATAATTTGTTAATCTTGATAGTATAGTATATTTTTTTGTGCTACATTATTTGACTTGTGCTACAATGGGGGATTGTAATGTGGATTAAATATTGATGTTATGTTTTATAATTTAATTAGTTATAATTTCGGCTACAATTTCTTTTTGTGCCACACCGGGTAATAAGTTTTGTTCCACAGAATTAAATCGTACCACGTTTTATGTTGTGCTACAGTGAGGATTGTTTTGTTGATCATGTTGTGGTAGTGTCTGGTATAAATTAATCTTTTTATATTGGGGCTACATTTACTTGTTGTGCTACAATTGATTAACTGTTTTTTGTTCCACATTTTCATGTTATGCTACAGTATATGATTGTGCTACAATCATCATCCGTGCTACAATAATATTGTTACTAATTAAACCAAGTTAATCCTAAAACAAGAAAAATAATCTAATGTATGGGTGATTAATAAAAAAAGGGTTCAAATGTTAAATAAATATTAACATCACCCCTCATAAATTGTAGTGTAAAACGTTCCTATAATGCTAATTTAATATCATCAGCTGTAACAGTTTTACGACCTGCGTGTTTTGCATATTTAGTAGCTTCTATTGCAATTTCTTCTGCAAATTCTTCCATAGCGTCTGCTAATGCTACTGCTGCATCATCACTAATTCTTGCTGCACCTGCTTGTTTAATGATTCTTTTTACTGGTGCGATTGGTAATTCTGCCATAAATATCATTTTTCTCCTATAATTTTATAATTAATATTTTATTAAATATCTTATATATAGTTTTATATTAAAATAGGTTATTTTATTCTATTACTGATGGATATATCAGAATATTTGGTAGTGGTGCTATTATTAATATCTGTTAGGGTAGGTTTAAATAAAATAATTATAATTTACTATAGTAAATGTCGTATACTTCCTGTATGGCTCATTTTCAGAAGTAATACCTTTTTATCCATAAAATCATATCAAAGAAAAAAAGTCTATATTGGAGGTTAGTTAATCAGTATTCTGAACCCATTCTCCATGTCCCGGACAGAGCAAATAATTCTTACACTTATTTAACAATATTTTTCTACAAGATGATGCTTTCTCTGAATCTGTATTAACAGAACCCATAAGATATGGTGCTAAAAGATTAAACTCATACTGTTCAGGTGTAAAACCATGGATGTTTACGAAGATATCACCAGTAAACACGATCTTAGTGTCCTTTTCAACCAGGATTATTTCGCCTTTTAAGTGTCCACCATTGGATTCAAAAATATTAAATGTCAAATCATTGAAAGTAAACTCTCCTATTTCCTCAAATTCTTCATCATTAGTTTTACTTCCAATAATCCTTAACTTGTTTAATAATGGCGGCTTATATCTGGACATTATTTCATCAAGCTTAATGTAAGGTTCATGCAGTGGGTTTTCTTCCCTGAAGTTTTTCTTTCCCTCATGTTCTCTTTTGAAGTTAATGAATGTATTTTCACTAACATATATCTCATCGAATATATCGGTTATGCCTGCATGATCCATATCTGCATGTGTTAATATTAGCTGTTTTTTCATTTCATCAAATGATGGGAATAATTCGTGGAAAATTTTTTTCATTTCATCCTTGTAGCATGCAAAGCCTGAATCTATAAAGAGTAACTGTGATTCTGATTCCAGGATATATGTGTTTCCTCCACATTGTGGTTCAATCAGGTATACTCTTGTATTAGTTGTAATGTTCTTATGGCTTATTCGTGGATTAAAGTTTTCATCTTTATAATCTACTGTGAAATTAGCAAATTTTCTGATGTAATTGAATGTTTTGAAGTAATTTTCATGTTTATCTTCTAGTATTTGCAGGATTTTATTGGAATTGTTTAGGAATGTGTTTGTCTCTTCTTGTGTTAATGATAGTTTTCTTTTCATTTCTTGTGCAAAGTTATGATAGAATACTGTGTTGTCTATAACTGTGTCTTGGATATCATAATTTATTGACACTATTTTACAAAATGTGGATATTTCATCCAGTGCTGTTTGTATGCGTTCAGAGTTTGCAGCGTAAAGGCCTATTTTACAGTACTGGTAGGATGTGTTGTTTTCCTGTGTATTTACGTATGAGATGTTCACATCGTATTTTTCAAAAACTTCCAGTATGTTTGTTACTGTTCCTGGTATGTCGATGATTTGTAGTGTGATTAGTGCATCAACTTCTTCACTGCTATGTTGTAGTAGGTAGTTTTTTTCTTTTAATTCATTGGTGAGGTTTGTTATGTCTTTTTCGTCTGCGTAGACTTCTATAAATACTGTGTGTTGGTCTACTACTTTGTTGTAGCTGAGGCGTGTGATGTTGGCGTTGTGTGTGGAGATTATTTTTGAAACTTCTAATAGGTGGCCTGATCGATCTTCTAATCTTAGGATTAATGTTTTATATCTCATGTTTCTTTCCCGTTCCTATTTTTTTTGGTTATTATTTTCTTTTTTCTTATTATTAGTTTTTTTGTGCTACTTTTTGGGTGGTGTGCTACAATCATGGAATATGTTGTGCTACACCTATATTTCGTGCCACATTTATTATGGTTTTGTGCTACTATTACTGATTGTGCTACATAAAATAATTTTGTTATGTGCTACGGTTATGTTTCTGTGCTGCACTATTTTTTTAGTATTCTGAAATTTTAGTCTGTTTTATATTTTTTCATAATTTTTATTAAACAGGCTATTTTTATGGAATGACTATGGTTGATCTGTTGTCAAGTGATTCTACAAGTTTTTCCAAAAAAATATTATGTGTTATAAGATAATGATTCATGCAACAAAAGTGGGTGGGGGTATATTGTCCAAATAGTTATTGTGCTACACCAATATTTCGTGCCACAATTATAGTATTTTGTGCTACTTTTTTTCTTCTGTGTTACATTATTCTTTTTATTCTGTAATTTTAGTCTGTTTTATTTTTTTTCATAATTTTTTTTAAACGGGCTATTTTTATGGAATATTTATTGTTGATCTGTTGTTGTGTGGTTATAGTAGTTATTCATATATGCTGTGTTATACTATGTGATTCTGGTTACATGTGGTGTTGTCGAAGATGTATTGTGCTACACTTGTATTTTCGTGCTACATTTATTGTATTTTTTGTGCTATTTTTTTTCTTCTGTGCTACATTATTTTTTTTATTCTGTAATTTTAGTCTGTTTTATTTTTTTTCATAATTTTTTTTAAACGGGCTATTCTGATGGAATAATCTATTGTTTATCCTTTGTCGGGTGATTCTACCAGTTACTCTTATATAATTGTGCTACAATATTTTTTCGTGCTACACGTGTAATGTTATTGTTCCACAAATATGCTATGTGCTACACTTGGTAATGATTTCATGATTTAACCAAATAATGCTGGTACATCATAAAAGCAGAGCTTATGGTGACATTCATGACCCTAATACATTTTTATACATAATAATTTAAATCATAATATCAAGTGAATAATTATGAAAACAGATAAAAAATTACCAAAAATAGCTCTAGGTGCATGGGCTTGGGGAAACGATAAGACATTCGGAAACGAATTAAACACAGAAGACCTAAAACCAATATATGATGAATCAATCAAAATAGGATTAAACTTATGGGACACAGCATACGCATATGGTATGGGAACTTCAGAAAAAGTCTTAGGAGAATTTCTTAAAACAACACCAAGAGAAGACTATATCATCTCAACAAAATTCACACCACAATGTGCAGACAATAATTCAGAAAACCCAGTAACAGCAATGCTAGAAAATAGTATGAACCTCTTAAACACGGACCACATAGACATTTTCTGGATACATAACACAGCTGATGCACCAAAATGGACAGAAAAACTAGCATTAACAGCACAGGAATATGCTATAGGAATGCTCGGAGTTTCAAATCATAACCTGGAAGAAATTAAAGAAGCTAATGAAATCCTACAGGATAATGGGTTAAAGTTAGGAGCAGTTCAGAACCATTACAGTCTACTAAACAGATCATCAGAAACTTCAGGAATACTGGACTACTGTAAAGAAAATGATATAACATTCTTTTCATACATGGTACTTGAACAGGGAGCATTATCTGGTAAGTATGATACTAAACATCCATTCCCTGAAGGTTCAGACAGGGCAGCAGCATATGGTGACAGTCTTGATAAAATAGGAGAACTAAACCGTGTATTAGGTGATGTTGCAGTTAATCATGATGTTAACATTGCACAGATTCCAGTTGCATGGGCAATAGCTAAGGGAACATTACCAATTGTGGGAGCAACCAAGATACATCATGTAACTGATGCTTTAAAAGCAAGTCAAATAGAGTTAACCGGTGATGAGATAGAATTAATTGAAAAAACAGCTGATGATATTAACTTGAACACTATCCGGTACTGGGAGAAAGAAATGAAATAATCTGTGGGGTAATATTTTATCTTCCTATTCTCCTAATTCTTCTGGTTATTTGTCCCCCACACTTTTTTTTTAGTTTAATTCTAGTTTTTCCCGGAATATTTTCTTAGGATTGTTTTTTGTTTCTTCACTAAAGTGTGATGGATCGTTATCATTATCTAATGTAAAAATTACTAAGTCATAGATTAGTTGATTTAATGATTTTCCTTTTTCTGTTAAAAGGTAATGTGTGTTCTTCTTATTTTCTTTGTCTGTGATTTTTTCTATGAGGTTTTCTGTTTCCATGAATTTTAGGCATCTGGTTAGTGCTTTATTTGTCAGGTCTGGTTTTCCTTCTTTAAATTCTGAAAATCTTTTTTTACCAAAAAGCATGTCTCTGATAATCTGTAAAACCCATTTTCTATTTATTACTCTGAGAGATAATTCAACAGGGCATTCTGTCATATCTGATTCAAAAAAAAGTCATATGTTTAGTTTCTCTATCATTAAACATTTTCGTATTGGTATTAGTTATATTTTTCATGATTTAATAAGGCAAGTGACATTAATGACACCCCAAAAGGGGGGATGGTGTATCTGGTATTAATGCACATACATATTTGAACAAGTGCTTATTTCATCATATTAATTCTAAGGTGAGAGTGTAACCTTTTTTGTTGTCTGCTGCTATTGTTTCGCATAGTATGTACGTGTTGCCACGTTTGTAGTTTTTGATTTTTAATAGTTTCTGAGGGATGGTTAACTGATATCCGGCAGTATCATTTTTTCTTGTTTCTTGTATGCGTATTTTCTTATAACTTTCATGAGAGTTTGTGTGCATGACTAGTTTATCTTCTACCTTTTCCAGGTATACAGTATCCTGTCCTATTAACTCATATAATGTTCTTGGAAACTTAATATGATAGGACACGTACTCTTTAATGCTGTTGTTTTTAAGTTTCTTCTTATATGTTAATCTTTGCAGCAGTATGTAGTATTGAACACATAATCTTCCATCCCTGGTGGTGATTTTATGTTTCTGTGTTTTCTTAGTCAACTCTAGCCCTTTCCCCAATATTTTCTTTTCATCTATATTGCTTGTTATTTATGTAAACGCTTTCTTATAAAATATATCTTTTCTATACTTTATAAAGTGTAGAATTATATATTACATTAAACAAATACATATAATATGAAAACCGCATACCTAAACCCATTCGGACAATCAGCATACCAGATTATCTACAACTATGGAAACATAACACGAATAACAGAAGAAACACAGGAAATAAACAACATCATAGAAAACACACACAACCAAGACAAAAAAAAGGTGAACACAATAAAAGAACTATGCCTAGAAAAAATAAGACAGCACTACCAACAACAGCTAAACAAGAAAAACAACAAATACAAATACCTATACACACAGGAAATAACAGAAACAGACACAATAGCAACACACACACTACTACAAGCAACAGCCCTAACCTATGGAACAAACAGCTACGAAGCAGACCTCATCACACAAATAATAACAAACACCACAAAACAGAGACTAGAAACAATACCCGGCCAGGAACTAATAGACAACACACTAAAAGACTACCTGGACCCAAACAACACAACACTAAACGACATAATACCATTAATAGACAACACAAAGCTACAACTAAAAGACCTAATACTAAACAAGAACAAGGTAATCCTAACATACACAGACTTCCTAACACAGTACGGAAAACACCTAGAACACAGAAACCCGGAACAAATCTACACACTACTATGCCACGACACAAAAAAGAAACTAATAACCGCACTAATAGAAAAACAAACACGAGAATACCTAAAACTAATAGAAGACAAACAAAAACAAATAGAACCCGCACCCATAATACTAGACATAGCCAAAAAAATAAGAAAAATAGAACAAGAAGAAAAACAAAAACAAATACAACAATACAACATAAACAACCACCACACACACATTGATGAAACAAAAGCAGCACCATACAACACAGAAGCATTCCCACCATGCATACAAAAAGCACTACGCGGTACCAAAACAGGGGGACGAAACTACACAATAAGCATACTACTAACATCCTTCCTATCATATGCAAGACTATACCCAGGAGTATACGCTAAACACAAGAAAAATCCACAAATCACAGACAACGACCCAGACCTAACAATAACAAGAAACGAAATACTGCCCATCATATACAGGGCAGCACAGAACTGCACACCACCACTACTAACAGACCAACCACACGAAAAACAAAACATACACAACAAACTAGGATTCACTGAAGGAAAAAATGGAATCATAAACATAGGAAAAACACCATGGTACACACCACCCAACTGCAAAAGCATCCAAAACACACAACCAGAACTATGCACACCCTCCACTGACTGCAAGAAAATAGGAAACCCCCTATCATACTACAACCGGAAAAGAAAACTACTAAGAGGAGATGACAAAAACGACGAACCTAGAACCAGCAACTAAAGAACAAATAAGACAATACTACCATGAAGAATACAACACCAAAGAAATACCAGAATACATAACAGGAAACATACACCGGAGAGAATTTGCATTCGACAGGATCGGCAGGGGACCAAAAGACAGATACAACCAATACACACAAACACGACACCTGGAAAAAGCAATAAAAGCCAAAGCACCATACGCAGCATACACATCAGTAGCACTATACGACAACCCAAGGAAAAGGGAAGGATGGACAGAAGCAGAAATGGTATTCGACGTAGACGCCAAAGACAACCCCCTAAGAACATGCACATGCAAACAAGGCGAAGTATGCCCACAATGCCTCGACGATGCAAAAGAAATAACACTCAAGATAAGTGACAATATAAGAGAACTAGGATACAAGGACATACACTACGTCTTCAGTGGCAGAGGATACCACATAAGAATACAAGACCCTGAACTAGTAAAAACAGATAGAAACTTCCGAACACAACTAGTAAACTACATACTAGGAGCAGACACACCAGAACTACCCGAAGGATTACAACACTTCACAATACCCTTCGGCTACCCCGGAATATACACAGACTGGTTCAAATACACAGTAAACCACCTGCAAAAAGATAAAAGATACCCAGGACTAAACAGAAAACTCAAAAAAGACATAATAAAAAGAAAACAACTAGTAAACAACAACCACTGGGGACTAATAAGAGGACAAATAACCCCACCAAGATACGATAAACTCGTAGAAATGATAGCCGGAATAAACCACCACCTATGCGACACCAAAGTAAGCATAGACACCAAAAGAATACTAAGACTACCAAGCACACTACACCACAAGGTAAGCATGAAATGCATGGCAATACGAAATATCGAAACATTCGATCCAATGAGTAAAGCCGTACCTAAATTTGTAGAAGAAAAGTAATCATCATTATTTACTTTCCTAATATTAATCTTTTTTTTTTTAGCTAAATAAAAGTATATGCACTCATTTACCCATATACTAGTAGATTATGGAATTATTAGAGAAAATAACAGCATATACTATGAAACTATTCATGATAAGTAACTAATGGAATTATGCTGGAAAAATAATGGAAAAAAAATAGCTTAATGAAAATTTAATCCAAAAATTTAATCATTAGTGAAAATCAAATATAAATATTATATAAATATTATAAAATTAATCATTAATTAAAATATATATTTTTATAAAAAAATATGTTGGAGGATAAATAAATATGAATGAAAAGGCTAACGAAAATTCTTGGATTCCATTAATAGTCGTGGCTTGTGCCTCATTTATCATAGTATTGGACTCTTTTTTCATGAATGTTAGCATTTCTCGAATTGTTGTAGATTTGAATACTGATGTCAGTACTATTCAAATGATTGTATCATTCTGTACTCTCATTACTGCTGCATTAATATTGCTCAGTACCAAACTTCAAGACATAATTGGTAAAAAGAAACTCTTTATAATTGGTGTTATACTTTTTGGTATCGGAATATTTACTGCAGTAATAAGTTCAAATGTTATAATGTTCTTTGTAGGATGGTCAGGGATTAAAGGTGTTGCAGCGGCATTAATAGTACCCGCCATAGTTTCAATAATAAGTGGAACATATTCCGGTAGAAAACGTACCATTGCTCTGGCAGCTCTGGGTATGGTAGCAGGACTCGCAGATACTCTTGCTCCACTCATCGGGGGAGTTATTACAACATTTTTAAGTTGGAGATATACCTTTGCATTTGAATTAATATTCCTTGTCTTTATTTTAGTAATGCAAAACAAAATAACTGATTTCAAACCTACCGAATCTAAAAACGATTTAGATATTAGTGGTGCTATAGTTTCTATTATAAGCCTTGTTTTGCTCGTGCTCGGAATATTAACTCTGACTAAGGAACTTACTATCAGCATAGTTGAGATAATTTTAGGATTAATAGTCATGGCAATCTTCATCTGGTATGAACTCAAAAGAAAAAGGTCAGGCAAGGTACCATTACTTGACGTTGATTTATTCAGAGACAAACATTTATGTATAGGAGCATCTATCAAGTTATTATATAATCTTGTAATATCTGGAACATTCTTTGTAATGGTCCTGTTTTTCCAAACTGTATTACAATTCAATCCATTATATACAGGTTTGGCTTCACTTCCGTTTGTTCTGGGTTTGCTTATTTTTTCATCAGCCACTCCAAAATTAATTGGAAAACTGAATCATAAGACACTCATGACAATTGGATGCATAATATCAATTATTGGATGCTTGATTTTAAGTTATCAGTTTAAATTAAATCTTTCAATGCCAGGTTTAATTATAGGACAGTTTTTACTCGGGGCAGGAATTGGTTTTATAATGGCTTTAAGTGCAGATGTAGCATTATTCGATATTCCATCTAAAAGCCAAAATAACGTATCTGGTATCATTTCAACTGGTGAAACATTAGGTTCATCAATGGGTACAGCAATTATTGGAATAATACTAATTCTTGGAGTTATGGGAGGTATTAGTACTGCAGTCGATACCTACGCACCTGATCATTCAGGAGATGAACAATTCCATCAGGAAATCTATAACCACTTCCAAAAAATAGATACTCTAGAGGGACAAGATAGTATTGTTGTGAATACTGCAGATATAATTATTCAGGAAGCAATGGCAGCCGTAATGTATGTATTGGCCATCGTGTTAGGAATTATTTTAATTCTAACGTTGCAGATAAAAAATAATAATATTAATAAACAATGAGAGTCTATTCTCTCACCTTCTATTTTTTAAAGGGGGGGAGTGTTAGTATAATAATAATTGTGCTTTTTCACTCTCTAGAAAACAAACTTTTTGATTCCCCCATTTATACACACTTAATTTTGTGTTTTTGTTCCATTTTATGGTAGTATTGGTCTATTTAATACCGTATTTAGTACTTTTTGTAAACAACCATTATAAAGCCTTATTTTTAATAGTAAGAATATATCCATATAACTAATTGAAGATTAAAACCCCCATATTATCCAAGTTCAAATCCAAAAAAAAAAGAATAAAAAAATAGTAAGTTGTGAAAAAATAAATAAATTCCTCACAACCTCATAATACCCTGAAAGAAGTTTTAACATTACTTATCTCATAGTACTTGTTTCCAGGGCATGTAACTGTTAGGGTCTGCTTCTTTGAGGGTTGTGTTACCAGTTCGCATATCTTCCTTTTTATGATCTTTTCTGGTAGTATATGTCTACTTTGTATGGCGTGTATCCACTTATTATTGGTGCTTTGAATATTGGATTGTATTGGGATTTAGTTCCTGTTCTTGTAATGAGTTGTCCCTTAGCGTTTTTGTAGTAAAATGTTGTTTTAACAATTTTATTTACTGTAGGATGACTTAATCCTCGGGAATCAATTTCTGCATATACTCCTCGATCATATTGTCCATTGACATAGGTATAATGAGCTACGAACGGATCTCCATTTATGTATTTTGTTGTCCCATAATTGGCTGAACTTTTCATGTATAATGTTATCATTTTATAGTTTGTTACTGTAAATTTTTTCTGGGCTGAAGTTTTCGCGTATTTTGTGTTTCCTGCATATGTTATTGTTATTTTGTTGGTTCCTGTTTTTGTGGTTTTGTATTTGTAGGTGTATTTTCCGTTTTTATCTGTTTTTGTCTTGTATTTTTTGCCGTTGATGTTTAGTGTTAGTTGTGTGTTTTTTAGTAGGGTTCCTGTTTCGTCTGTGAATTTTCCTGTTATTGTGATTGTTTTTCCTTTGCTTGTTGTTGGTATGTTGTTTATTGTTATTTTTGTTGCACTTTTTGTGGTTTTGAAGGTTGTGATGTTGGTTGTTCCAAGTATATTTTTGTTTCCATTATATGTTGCAATAACTATATTTACTCCTTTGTTTCTTGCTTTATATGAATAGGTGAATGTTCCTTTATTATTTGTTTTAACGGTGATTATTTTATTATTTATGTTAAGTTTTATTTTTGCATTTGATATTGTTTTTGTGTTTGATTGTTTTAATGTTCCCGTGATTTTTACAATATTGTTGGAGTTTGTATGTTGTGTGTTTAGTTTTATTTCTGTTGCTGTTTGTGAAGTGTAATTTGCATATATGTTACAGTTATTACCTGAATTATAAATGGTTCCTGAATATCCTGTGTTCTGTTTGTTTTTGTTATTTGAGGATATTGTACATTTTTCTCCCCCGTTTATGATTCCTTCGTTAATAGGTTTTTCAAATAAGTTTCCATATACTGAATTTTTATTGAATTTTGCGTTTATTTTTGTTTGATTGGCTGTGGTATATATGGCCCCACCATATAGTTTTGCATTATTTGATACGAAATTTCCATTTATTTTAGGATTAAAGTATTCATATTCAGATTTTTCTATATATAATGCTCCTCCATCTTCAGTTGCTCTGTTTTTAATAAAATTCGCATTTATTTTGACATTTTCAAGTGAGCTGATTGCTCCTCCATTTTGTGCTTGGTTATTTATAAATGTACCTTTAATGATATTATCCTCGTCAGATACACTACCTAGCGATATTGCTCCTCCCTCTAGGAGAGCTCTATTGTCTATGAAATTTCCTTTAATATTTGCAAGAGGGTAATATCCTGCTGAGATTGCCCCACCATTTAATTTTGTTGCAACATTTCCTGAAAAATTACCTTCTACCTCAATACTGCCCATTGAATCTATTGCTCCACCACCTTCTGCAGTATTGTTGATAAAATTTCCAATTATTTTACAGCCTCTGCAAGAGATTGCTCCACCACCATAGGCACTATTATTGATGAAAGTTCCTTCAATAAGATCTAAATTCATTTCACATATTGCTCCACCACATCCTAAAGCAACATTATTAATAAACGTTCCCTTTATATGACCTCCACCCATTATTCTTATAGCTCCACCGTCATTAGCAGTATTATTTATAAAAGTACCTGTTACATTCATAGGTGCATCATATGAGAATATTGCTCCACCACCAGCAGTATCATATAAACCATCATAATCACAACTAGTTGCTTTATTATTGAAGAAATTACCATCTATCCTTATACGACAAGGATTATAATAATCTCCCCCAATACATATGGCTCCACCAGATGCGTTATTTCCAAAGTTATTGGAGAAAGTGGAATTTTTAACAATTAAACTATGATTATTATATATTGCGCCACCACCGTCACCAAACGTGTTAGCGTAAACAGTATTTTTGTTGAAAATACATTTATTAATATTTAAATTACCCTTGTTTAGTATTGCTCCTCCAACACCTTTGGTTGCTTTATTATACTCAAAAGTAGAGTTATATAATATTAAATTTCCCTGGTTTGTTATTGCACCGCCCTTAGTGGATTTAAAATTTTTTATTTTAACATTTTTTATTGTTACCTTAAATCCTTTATTAATAGTTAGAAATTTATTTTTTCCACTTCCACTTATTGTTGCACCGTTACCAAGTATTGTGATAGTTTTATATTTCTGATTTTTTAGTGATAATGGAGTAGTTATCGTATATGTTCCTTTTTTGAGTTTAATTATTTTAGATTTACTAGTCGTTCTGGTTTCTTTTAACTCTTTTGTTAAACTAGCAGATGATTTAACATTAACTGTCTTTGTTCCTGCAGTCTTTATATTATGTACGGATTTTTTGTTAATTCTTTCATTGGGCAATGTGGTAGCGGAATCAGTGTCCTTAGTGGTTATTGTGGTAGTAGTTGTTGTATCATTATTATTGTTAATTTCTGTTGCACATACTATTCCTATTAACAGTATTGTTAAAATCGTTAATATGAATATTTTTTGAATTGATTTAATTTTCATCCTTTTTTCCTCCTCCTTCTATATTATGTATGGATATGTTATTCTTTTTATTAAGTTTATCCCTATTTTTCTAGTAGAATAATATTATATTATGGTTATTTTTGGTTGTTACAGTATTATAAATACTCAAAAAATAGTATCATAGTTCAAAGAAAGTAATAGTTATTAATAAGATTTCATTCCAAGATTTAACGTTTATGAAGTAACTGTATCCTCTGTTGATTAAAGGTTTAATAGTAAGAATATATCTCATCTAAAATATTGAAAATCAAAATGAGTAATGAATTACTAAACACCTGTATTATACAAAGTTTAAATCAAAAAAGAATTAAAATAGTAAGTTGTGGAAAAATAAATAATTTCCTCACAGAAATTTTTACCAATAATAGTTATTGGTCTTTCTCTTGCCTTCCACTTCATGGATGCTAGAAGTAAAGATTAGGCTTCACCTGTCATGCAACCTACCCCCACAGTTACCAGTAACGTAGTTTCAAGGGAAAATAACCCATACAACAAGGTTAAAAATATTCGTTCAAATAAATACTACACTAAACACACACCAAAAAAAAGAAAGAATTTAAGGTGCGAACAAAATTAAAGATAATTACTCGTTGCACAAAAAGAATAGGGGGGGTTATGTAATAAAAAGGAACTCTTAGTAATATGAGAACCATTTTTTTGTTTTAGGGTTATATCCGTATCCATAATACCATTTATTCTTCTCTGCGGATGTCATTTTTCGATATTCTGCCACTACTTTATATGGGGTGTAACCGGATACTAAACTATGATACATACTGTCTCCTGTCCCTGATTCAAATTTTTTACTAATTATCTTACCCGCATTATTTTTGAAATAAAAAGTTGCATCAACTATTAAATTATGTGGTGGATCACCCAAATCTTTAATATAATAATCCATGACGGTAAAATGAACTCCTTTATCATGTTGTCTGTCAGTTAACTGATACCATGCTTTAAAGACATCATCACCCACTCTTTTACTATCATCAGGGTATGGTCCAGTAAGTAGATGGGTATATAATTCAACCGTATTGAATTTTGTTACTGTGAATGTTTTTGTTGTAGATGATGTTTTGTAGTTGGTGTTTCCTTTGAATGTGGCTGTTACTTTGTTGGTTCCGGTTTTTGTTGTTTTATATTGATAGTAGTAATATCCATATTCATCAGTTTTCGTGTTGTATTTTTTTCCGTTAATTGTTAGTATTATGTTAGTGTTTATTAGAGCATTGTAATTATTGTCTGTGAATTGTCCTGTAATGTATACATAATTTCCTAGGCTAGTTTTTGATATTGAGTCCATAGTTATTTTTGTTGTTTTTATTAGTGGTATGTTGATTGTTTTTTTGACTGATGATTTTGTGTATTTATTGTTTCCTCTGAATGTTATGGTTATTGTGTTGATACCTATTTTTGTTGGTTTTGTTTGGTAATAGAAGTGTCCATATTTGTCTGTTGTTGTTTTATGATACTTTCCGCTTATGTTAATGATTATTGGTGCTTTTTTAAGGTATTTGTTTTGTTCATCATATGTGTAACCTTTAATTTCTATTTTTTTATTTGTTTTATTATAAACCGGTTGGTATTGGTAGGTGTATGTGTTCAATTTATTTACTTTGAAAGTTATTGTTTTTTTAGATCCTATGTATTTGTTTGTTCCTACTAATTGTGCTGTTAGAGTATTTTTACCTACTTTTTGGGCTGTGAATTTGTAAGTAAAGTAACCATATGGGTCTGTTTTCACGCTTTTTTTTGCCCCATTTAAATATACATATATTTTGGTATTTTTTAGGCCATCGAAGTTATTATTGGTCAGTAATCCGTTTATATATTCCGTTTTTCCAACGGTTGATTCTAGTCCGTTATCTATGTTTATTTGGGTGGGCATTCTTGTGACTCTGAATGTTTTGGTGGTTTTTACCATTGAATAGTATTTGTTTCCATTATATGTTGCTGTAATATTGTTTTTTCCAGGGATTTTTGTTTTATATGTGTATGTGAATATTCCTTCTTCGTTAGTTTTTCGTATTACCGTATTTTTATTAATTTTTAGGGTTATTGATCTGCCGTTTAGATTTTGGTCTTTAGTTGATAATTTTCCGCTTATTTCTACTGTATCTGTGTAGTATGTGTTTGGTACATTGTTTATTGTTAATTTTGTTGTTTTTTTGTTGGTTGCTGTTTTCACTGATTTTGTTGTTTTTTTATTTATTTCGGTATTTTTTTCTTGTATTGTTTGTATTTCAGTTTGTGTAGTGATTTTTTCTTGTATTATGCTAGTTTTATCCGTATTTGTCTGGTTTTCTGTTGCACTGGCTATACCTATTAGTAATAGTGTTAGTAGTCCAAGTAGGATTATTTTATGACTTTTTTTGGTTAACATATCTCTTTTTCTCCTGTAATTGTTTTTATATTAAAAAAAGGATAAAATAGTAGTAATGATGTTATTTTACTTTAAATGTTGTTTTAGCAGTGCTTGATTTATAATTGGTAGTTTTGGGGTATGAAACTGTTATAGTGTTGGTTCCTTTTTTGTTGGTCTTGTAGGTATACGTGTATACGCCTCTATTATTGGTTTTAGTATTTACTGTTATTGTGTTGATTTTAATTTTTATTTTACTGTTTTTTAGTATTATTCCTTGGTTGTCTGTTAGTTTTCCTGTTATTTTAATTCGTTTACCGTAGGTAGTGGTGCTTATCTTGTTGACTGTTATTTTGGTTGGACGTGCTACTGTTTTATAGGTGGTTTTCTTTGTTATTGTCTTGTAGTACTTGTTTCCTTTGAATGTAGCTGTTACTTTGTTTGTTCCTGCTTTGTTAGCAGTTATTTTTAGCGTGTATATTCCTTTATTATTTGTTTTCACAGTGTATGTTTTATTATTGTGTTTAATTTTTATGTTAGTGTTTTTTAGTATTGTTGCTGTATCGTCTGTTAATTTTCCGGTTATGGTTATTTTTTGTTTGTAAGTTTTTTGTTTGATATTGTTGATAGTTATTTTTGTTGGTATTTTTGTCATATCAAATATATTTGATTTAATCAGTGTGTTTGTTCCTTCTATTATGTGAATTGTGGAATAATCAGGTGATTTTTTCATGTTTTTATTGTTTATAAGTTTAGTATTTTTTCCTCTGTTGATTATGGCAGATCCTGTTGTTTTTGCTTTGTTTTGTTTAAAAATGTTGTTAGTTATGTGAGTAATAGTTATGTCGGTATTATTTCTATATTCTTCTTCATCCCATATCCGGGTTATTTCATTGATAAATATTGCAGAACCTTCCCTGGCATTATTTCTATTAAAATTATTATTATTTATGTATGTTAATTTAACATCTTCTAAATCATCATATTTTAAATCATAATTTATATATATTGATCCTCCAGCATCTGTAGCTTTGTTATAGGTTAATGTACTATTTGTTAGAGATAGTATTCCATTATTCATTAGTCGGATAAGTCGGGAGGATTACTCTTCCCTTCTCTCCTAAGAACCGTACGTGTCCCTTTCGAGACATACGGCTCAAGCATATTCTTTATCTCGAAATCAATTATAAATCCATGTTATTTTATTTAATTGCCTTTGTTGTAAAGACATTCAAATGGTGTTTTCTTAAAAGCTTTCTTTATGTAATCCTTATATTCAGGGTCATAAGGATTGCAGTTGTATTTGATTATGTGTGCATAGTGTATATGTACCCATTTCATCTTAACAAGTTGTATGTTAGGATTTTCTGGACTAGTAAGTATATAATTATCATCATGTTTATGATAATAATCTTCTTTGAAGTACCTATCTCTAATCCAATCCCATGGCTTGTTAGGATGTTGTCTACGAAGATATCGATATGTTAATTTCCAAACGTAGTCATCAATGTCGTTGAACGCTTTTTGGGCTACTGTTTGTTTCCAGTAATTGGCAGTGCCGATTATTAGACTGTTCAGTTTTCCAATTAGCTCGTCAATTTTTCCACTACTACGATATTTTAGAAACAATTCTCGTATCTTACTTTTGAGTCTTTTAATCCTGTCCTTAGCAGGTTTACTAAATACTTTAATACCATTTTGTGTTGGGTATTCTCTGATGTTAAATCCGAGAAAATCAAAACCCTTATTTAATGGTGTTATATGTGTTTTATCCTCTGCTAATTTAAGGCCACGTTCTTTGAGGTATGGTTCAATCAAAGAGTATACTTCTTCTGCATCTTCTTTTGTTCTACATAGTACTACAAAATCGTCTGCATAGCGTATCATAGCATATCTTGACTGATTTCTATAAGTGACTGTATTTCTAGCTTTTTCTTTCTTGTAGGTTACTCCTAATGCTTCATCTAGTCCGGTTAGGGCTATGTTTGCCAGTGTTGGTGAAATTATTCCACCTTGTGGCGTACCCGTATCGGTTAAATCAAACATGTCATTATGTACGTAACCTGCTTTAAGCCATTTACCTATGATATTCTTAGCAGGGAAATTACCCAACTGCTTTAATATCCAGTCATGGTCAAGAGTATCAAAACATGACTTGAAATCACCTTCAAATACCCAAGACCGATTACCTCTTTTTGTGAATTTGTGTATGCGTGCGATTGCATGTCCTGCATTGCGCATTGGTCTAAAACCATAACTTGTTGGTTCAAAACCCACCTCTACACGTGGTTCAAGGGCAAGATTAACGACAGTCTGATACACACGATCAATAATGGTCGGTATACCCAACGGTCGTATTTTACCATTTGATTTACGGATATAAACCCTACGCACTGGTAAAGGTTCATACTCTTTTAATTTCATAGATTTAAGCTTATAGTATAAAGCCATTCTCTCAGGATGAGACCTAAGCACCATCCCATCAATTCCAGGTGTTCTACAACCACTATTTAAAATGGTAGCCCTTCGAATACCATACAGAATTGTGGAATCCTTATTTAACAATAATCTTTGTAATTGTTTGGCTTTACTATATTCTTTTCTGATTTCGGCACAAGCTATATCACATTGTAACTTATAAATGCTCCGTTCAATCTTCTGCCATGGAATAGAATTCCATTCGCTAGTATAAACGGACTCATTCTGTTTAGCATCCTCCAAAATACAATTTTGGCTCAAATCTGCATAAACATCCTTCGACATAAAGTTTTACACCTCTATAGTTATAATTGATATAGTTACCTGTGTTATATACACCTGCTAAAGTCAGCCTATACCACGTAGTTATTATATCCCTTTAATTTCCTACTGTCTTAACGACTATTGTGGTCATTAGCTTTCTTAGCATCCCTTACCCTACTAGGTTTAGGAACACCGGTTCATACCGTAGTCCCCCCAGAAACACTTATGTATTCCGGGTCAAAGTAGGGCTTACCAAGTTTCTCTTCTTTCAGATACGACTAACTTAGGCTCTCCCATTACGCCGACAAGCCTATGGGTTATGCTAAATGCATATGAGCAAAGTATGCATTGCCTGCTTGCAAAACAATGGGTAATGTAATATCCTTCCCCACTGCCTATGGTTACGACGCTTATAAGAGTTCATTCATCATTAGCCAATATTAGTCTTTCTCTAGCCCACACATCCATGGATATTAGGAGTGTGATTAGGCGTTTACCCTCATGCAACCCACATCACCCGTTGCCAGTTGATGCAGTTTCGGGCGAGAATAGCCCACATAACTAGGCTAATAATACAACGTATAATTGTATTATACTGATTATAAAAGGGAAAGAGAATTGCTTGTCGCACTTGATCCACCATAAGATGTTGCTGTATTGTTTAGTAGTGTGGATTGTATAATGGTTGAATTTCCATCATTCTTGTTGCTTATTGCACCACCCATATCTTCAGCTATATTATTATTTAGTGTGCATCGTATTATGGTTAAATTTTTATCATTATTGATTGCTCCTCCATTTCCCTCATTGTTAGTTCCTTTTGCTATGTTGTTATTTATTGTAGATTGCTTTAGAATTATTTTTCCTTTATTATCTATTGCTCCTCCCTTTTCTTCTGCAATATTGTCTTTTAGTGTACATTTTGTTATGGTGGTGTTTCCATCCCAGCTATTGTATAATGCTCCTCCACATGTTGCATTATTATTATATAGTGTACTATTAGTTATGGTGGTGTTTTGATAATTGTATAATGCTCCCCCATTTGTTGCATTATTATTATATAGTGTACTATTAGTTATGGTGGTGTTTTGATAATTGTATAATGCTCCCCCATTTGTTGCATTATTATCGTATAACTTATTATTATTTATAATTAACAGGCCTTCATAGTTATATATTGCACCTCCGGAATATGCGATATTATTGTATAGTATGCTTGATTTAAATGTAAAGTTTCCCTCGTTGTATGTTGTTCCCCCGTAATCTTCTGCAATATTGTCTTTTAGTGTACATTTTGTTATGGTGGTGTTTCCGTTCCAATTGTTGTATACTACTCCGCCATGGTTTGCATTATTATTGTATAATAAACTGTCAATAATAGTTAGGTTTCCACTATTATATATTGCTCCTCCATTTTCTTCTGCAGTGTTATTGTATAATGTTGATTTTGTTATTGTTAGTAATCCACTGTTACTTATTGCACCACCAGAGTATGAGTCACAATCAGTAATTTTTATATTATTTATGATTACTTCACTATTTGAGTTAATATCTAAAAATCGATGGTAATTACTTCCATTAATTGTTTTTCCATTCCCATTTATGGTAACTTTTTTAATTTCATTACTTATCCTTATATTATCTTCTAATGTTATATTGTTTTTAATATTGAGTGTAAGTGTATCATATTCATTTGAAGTTAGTGTATTGTATAGTTTTTGGAAATTTTTTATGTTTATTGTTTTGGTTGTAGTTTTTGATGTTTTGTTTTCTGGTTGTTGTTTTCTGATTTCTTTATTATTTTTATGTTCTGGTTGTGTGTTCATATCATCCAGGATGGTTGGTTGATCGTTATTTATTTTTAATGAGGGCTTTGCTTCTTTTATTGTGTTTGTCTGGTTTTCTGTTGCGCTTGCTATTCCTATGAGTAGTAATGTTAGTAGTGTTAGTAAGAATATTTTTTGTATGTTTTTATTCATTAGTTGTTTCCTCCTTTATGTTTTTTTTATAATTTTTTTTATGTGTATTGTTTTGTTATATTGTTTTAATATAATTTTATTCATTTTTGTATTATTGTATGGGATATTTTATGTGAAATATTTGTACTACTATTGTTTGTTGTCTAGACTTTTTTTTAGAAAATATTATTCAAGTATTAAATCAACATAAATAATAAGAAGAATGTATTAATGTTATTATTCTTTTGGAAAGGGCTGATGTTGTGATTTCTGATGCTAATGCTATTTAAGTCTCATATTATAATTAAAAAGTGAGGGGATTATGTTTTATCCATTCGTTCCAATATTTTTTTATCCTCTTTTGTCATTTTACAATATGCTACTACGACTTTTATTGGGGTGTATCCCTTGATTACTGGTGTTCCACATATGTCCACATAATTTGAAATTTCGGATATGATTTTTATTTTACCTATTGTTTTATTTTGAAATAATACGTGGTCCTTTCAATCACCATTTTACTGATGATTAGTATAATAAAATTTATAACAAAAATTTTGCTAACTAACTATAAAAAAAGTTTAGGCATATGAGGTAATTTGGATGAAATTTAAACAATTTAAAATCATAAAAAAAAATTTT
Source organism: Methanosphaera sp. ISO3-F5 (assembly GCF_034480035.2). Taxonomy (NCBI): domain Archaea; kingdom Methanobacteriati; phylum Methanobacteriota; class Methanobacteria; order Methanobacteriales; family Methanobacteriaceae; genus Methanosphaera; species Methanosphaera sp. ISO3-F5. The sequence continues at coordinate 95,335 of NZ_CP118754.2, read as the reverse complement.
GGAGGGGAAAGATCATATATTTATACTTTCAAAACAGTAGTAACTTTTCCTGTCTTGTACAGACTGTTTTCTCCACTGATTATCAGTAATTCGTAGAGTCCAGGTCTTAGTGTTGTTGTGAATGACAGGTCTATTTTCCCGTTTTTACTGGTTACATTGTTTAGTAATGTTTTACCGTTTACTTTGAATGCTAGTTTGGTGCTGGTTACTAGTAGTTTGCCTGTTTCATCAGTAATTGTAGCTTTTATAGTGGTTTTCTTGTTTTTTGTTGTTATACTGTCTGGTGTGATGAGTACTGCTTTTTTCTCTAGTTTTATGCTGCCGTTGGTTTCGGTTCTCTGGTAGTAGTTTCCTCCGAATACTGCTGTTAGTGTGTATGTTTTTGCACTGTATGTTGATGGTATGGTATATGATAGTATTGCTTCTCCGTCTTTTACCTTTGCGTATAGTGTGTTTCCGTTCTTGTCTTTTAGTGTTTTGCCGTTTATTTTGAATACTACTTTATCATTATTTACACGGCCCCCATTGGTGTCTAGTATTTTTGCTCTTAGTGTTATGGTTTGTCCTGCTTTGGCTGTGATACTTTTCTCGTCTAGTGTTATCTTGGCTTTTCCTTTGCTGATGTTTAGTATGCCTGTTGCCTTTGTTCTGCTTGTAGTGTAGTTTTCACTTCCTCCATAAACTGCTTCTACATATGATGTGTTTTTCATCCATGCAGCCTGAACCTTATACTTTAACGTAGCTAATCCATCTGTTAGTGTGGCATATAGAACATTATTGTATTCATCCTTAAGTGTAATTCCATTTACTTTAAATATAACTTTTCCACCACTAACCTTTTCTCCATTCTGATCTTTAACATTGGCAGATAAGTTTACTATACTACCTACACTTGATTTTATTGGATTTAGGGTGATGGTAGTGTTTAGTGGTGGTCTTGTTAGTTCTTTGATTGTGTTGTTTAATGTTTCTATTTCATTGTTTGCCTGTTCTAGTTGATTTGTTAGGTTTTCTATTTTTTCATTTGTCTGTTCCAGTTTTTCTGTGAGGTTTTCTACTTGTTCTTCGAGTTCAGCTATTTTTTTGTCTTTATCTATTTCTACTGTGAAGTCTATTGTGGTTTGTGATGCTTTGTAGTCTTCTGTTTCTGGGTATTTGACGTTTATTGTGTAGTCTCCTGGTGTGAGCGTGTTGTCAGTTAGTATTCCACTTGTGGTGTTCTGCTTTATGTCACCTGTTATTTGTATGCTGGCATCATTTATTGGTGTCTGGTAGATTGCATCTTGTACTGTTATGTTTATCTGTACATTTCCTTCGGTGTTGTTTAAGATGTCATAGACTATTGTTGTGTTTCTTTGCTTAGTGATGTTTAGTGTGAATTCTGTTGAGCTTGGATTTGTACAGTCACTACTATATATTATATTTATGATGTAGGAGTCACTTAGTGGGTTGTAAAGGTTTTTTAGTGCATTGGCTAGTGATTCTGTTGGTAATTCATATCCATCACCTATGTTATAGTAAGTGAATAATTGTTTGTATTCGTTGTCTTCTTTTACTGTTATGTTTATTGTTCCTTTTTCTCCACTAGGATCTGTTATGATTAATGGTATTTTATTGTTTACTCCAGCATAGTATTCATATGATACTTCAGGTGTGGTTATTTGTGAATCACCCATTACCTTGAATGTAACAGTGTTTGATTGTTGGTTACATGTGGTATAGTATATTTCATATTTTCCTGCTGGTAGATCTTTTATTGTTGTGTTTTCGTATTTTGTTGTTATGTTTTTTTCTCCGTTGATGTAGAGTGTTATGTCGTTTATTCCTGTTTCAAAGTCCTTGTAGTACATAGGATTTGTTAGTTGTATAGTGTAGTTTAGGATTATGTCTTCATCTTGTTGGAATGTGTCTTGGTCATCTTTGATAGTTAATTTTATTTCATTGAGGGCAATATCTGTAGATTCATAAACATTACCCTCAAATAATCCATTCCAATATCCCTGTAAGAATATTGTATTATTAGTTTTCGCAGTATTTTCCTTAAATGTGTTGTTTGTAAGATTTACCCATCCATATGCATCTATTGCAGCACCCTCATATCCTGTGTTGTTTATGAAATTACAAGAACTTATATTAGTCAAGATATCTCGGGATAAATCAAATATTGCTCCTCCAAACTCTGCTTGGTTGTTGTTGAATGTGGAATTACTAACAGTCAATGTACCATAATGGTTACGGATTGCTCCACCATTATTGTAATTTGCTGTGTTGTTTGTGAATGTGGAGTCAGTTACTGTTAAAGTACCATAATTATAGATTGCTCCACCAGCAGTATTACCTGTAGCGTTTATTATGGTGATGTTTTTAAGAATCATTGAAGCACTACTACCTTCTCCACTACCTATCTGAAATACCTTTTGTTGGTGTCCGTTTATTGTTTGACCGTTACCATCAATTGTAAGGACCATACCACCCGTATCCCATCTGATTGTCCCTGTGTTGTTGTATGAACCTTGCAGTAGGCGAATGGTTGTATCAACTCCTGTACTACTTGCATTATTTACGGCATTCTTTAGTTCTGTGTAGTTGTGTACTTCTATTATGCCATCTTGTTTGAGGTTAGTGTCTTTTGTTTTCTTTTCTATAGATTGTGTTTTACTTTCACCTATTTTTATTGGATTATCATCCATTAAATTCTTTTCTTCAAATTTTATTGTTTCTTTATTATCCTGTGATACCGTGCTTATATCACTTACGACTGTATCATCATTTGTATAAGATTGGTCTTCCTGAGGGGTTTCTGTTGCACTTGCAACTCCCACCAAAAATACCAATACTATGATAAACAGTAATGTTTTTTCTATTTTTATCATATTAGACCCTTCTCCAATATTTATAATCTACTATGATAATGTATATGGTGGGGGGCAATATTTAAAATTTTTTAGAGATTTAAACAAGAAAAGAAGTTTATATCACTAGTAATTAAGTGATTAATGAGTTTATATTCACGAAATATTAATTATTTTCGGAGATGTCATGTGGTGGTTAATGTATTTTCTTATGTTGATTATTTTGATTTATTTTAATGATTATTCATGATAAATTAGAATATTTTGATATCTTTTTTTTATACAATTTTATTGTAGTATACTTTTCTTTTTAGTATGATTGTTCATTTTATAATTATTTTTTTGTGTATGTACTTAAAAGAGAAAACATTTCTCTGTAAAAGATATAAAAAGATTTTATTCATTTATGGTGGTGTTCAGGGTTATTATTGAAGAAAAGGAGAACTAATATAATTAAAAAAAGGATATGATGAAGAGCGTATCATTATATTCTAGCCCTTCATCCCAGCATATTTCTTTTATACTATTCGGGGGTGTCTGATTAATTATATCTTAAGTACAGTTGTAACTTTTCCTGTCTTGTACAGACTGTTTTCTCCGCTTATTATCAGTAATTCGTAGAGTCCTGGTCTTAGTGTTGTTGTGAATGACAGGTCTATTTTTCCGTTTTTACTGGTTACATTGTTTAGTATTGTTTTACCGTTTACTTTGAATGCTAGTTTGGTGCTGGTTACGAGTAGTTTGCCTGTTTCATCGGTGATTGTTGCTTTTATAGTGGTTTTCTTGTTTTTTGTTGTTATACTGTCTGGTGTGATGAGTACTGCTTTTTTCTCTAGTTTTATGCTGCCGTTGGTTTCGGTTCTTTGGTAGTAGTTTCCTCCGAATACGGCTGTTAGTGTGTATGTTTTTGCACTGTATGTTGATGGTATGGTGTATTCTAGTACTGCTTCTCCGTCTTTTACCTTTGCGTATAGTGTGTTTCCGTTCTTGTCTTTTAGTGTTTTGCCGTTTATTTTGAATACTACTTTGTCATTGTTTATGCGGTTGCCATTGGCGTCTATTATTTTTGCTCTTAGTGTGATTGTTTGTCCTGCTTTTGCTGTGATTGTTTTCTTGTCTAGTGTTATCTTGGCTTTTCCTTTGCTGATGTTTAGTATTCCTGTTTGTTTTGTACGTGTTGTGTTGTATTTTTCTGTTTCACTGTATACTGCTTCGATGTAGGTGGTGTTTTTCATCCATACACTTTGTACTTTGTAGTTTATGCTGGCTGTTCCATCTTTTACTTCTGCGTAGAGTGTGTTGCCTGTTTCGTCTTTTAGTGTTTTACCGTTTACTTTGAAGATTACTCTTCCGCCTGTTACTGCTTTGTTGTTTGTATCTTTTATGTTTGCTGTGATGGTTGTGATTTCGCCTATTGTGGCTTTCACAGGTTTTATTGTGATTGTGGTGTTAAGTTTTGGTGTTGTTTTGTTTAGTTCTTTGATGATTTCTTCTAGTTGTTTGTTTTTATTGTTTAAGTCATTTATTGTGTTTGTTAGGTTGTTTATTTTCTTTGTTGCATCTTCTAATTCTTTGTTGAGTTTGTTAATGTTTCTGTTGGCATCATCAAGTTTTTTGTTAAGTTCGTTGATGGTTTTGTTTTGTTCTGTTATTTTCTGGTTTGCATTTTCTATCTGTTTTTCTAATTCGTTTATTGTGTTGTTTAGTTTATTGATTGTGGTGTTTTGTTGCTTTATTGTATCATTCATTCCATCAATAATTTTTTGATAGTCTGGAACAACTTGGAATTCTATTGTAGTATTGATTCCTTTAACCTCACTTGTATCAGCAACTTTTATTGTAATGCTGGTATCCTGAGTGGTTGTTGTATCAGTTATTTGAATTATTCCATTTGTATCTGTTGTTGTTGTGATACTTGTACCATTAGGCAGTATTATTTCAACATCTTTGTTTTCGTATGCTTTTTGGTCATCTGTTGTTATATTCACTTTTATACTGATATTTCCTTCTGTGTTGTTAAGTATAGTTATATTGGTCATTGCCTGATTTTTAATGTTTAGAGTTAATGTGGTCCTGTTTTCTTGGCAATAATCATCACCATTATATTTTATAGTAATTTCTTGTGTACCTTTTGGTATGGATTTTATGTTAATTATTGATATTCCATTTTCAAGATATCCTGATCCTATTATTTTTCCATCAGCGTTATGTATTGATATTAGTCCTGTTACTGTTGTTTCTGTTTCAACTGCATTAACATATGCTCTTAATGAAGTATTTAATGTTGTTTGATTCTCTATTATTGTAGTGATTATTGTTGGAATTCTTATCTTTATATTTGCTCTACTGGTGGTAATATTAATATTATCTATCAGATATGTTATGTTAAGTATATTGTCTGAATATGGTAAGTATGTAGTATCTATATCAGCTACTATGAAATCAGTTTCTTCAAGGATATTAATATTTTTTAAAATGTTGGTTTGATTGCTTATCTGTATACTTCCATAATTTACTGTGTCATTGAATTTTATGAATATTATAGCTCGATCTCCCTGATTTACGGTTGTGTTTGTTATATTCATTGTTATATTCATTGTTATATTTAATCTAAAGGTGTATGTGTTTTCACAATATTCTTCCATATTTGATCCATTAACGACCAGTTTTATAGTTCCTCCTGTTGGGATTACAATATTTTCAATCATACCATTTGTTAAAATATAATTACCCTTAAATTTATTATTGATATATACTGTTACAATACCATTATCAGGAACATATCCATCAGCATTTAATAATTTAATATTATATACTTGACTGTTATTTGTAATTTCCCATGTTGGAGGAGTATTGCTTGTTAAGTTGGATTTTATTAATGTTACGTATCCATATCGGTTGTATACTGCACCTCCACCATAAGTTGCATTGTTATTTATGAAATTAGTATTGGTAATATTTATGTAATGACTATTATCACTTACATATACTGCAGCACCATATCCTGCAGTGTTATCAGTAAAATTAGTATCTCTAACTGTCATATTGGTACGGTCATATACATATAATGCTCCACCATATCCTGCTGTGTTATTTTTGAAATTATTATTTATACCATTAAGATGTGACTCAGTTTGTATGTGTATTGCCCCCCCAGTAAATGGTACATTATTGTTTGTAAAATTACTACTGGTTACTGTTAAGTTTATATTTAATTGTCCGAATACTCCTCCCCCATATCGTGCACTGTTATCTAAAAGAGTACTGTTTGTAACATTTATACTAGTACCTCTATATCCACCTATTGCTCCACCATCCGTTGCTGTGTTATTTGTGAAGCTACTGTTAGCAATATTTAGGATGGTACTATTGTTTGCTTGTATTGCTCCACCATACGTTGCCGTGTTATTTGTGAAGCTACTGTTAGCAATATTTACGTTGGTATTATTGTTTGCTTGTATTGCTCCACCATCCGTTGCTGTGTTGTATGTGAAGTTACTGTTTTGTACTATTATGTTACTTTGTAGTCTCCCATATATTGCTCCGCCTTCGTTTGCTTTGTTGTTTGTGAAGTTTGTGTTTGTAATGTATACTATGGAGTTTTGGTAGTTGTATATTGCTCCTCCACCCATTGTTGCTATTGAATTGGTTAATGATGAATTTCTTATAATTAATGTACCTTGATTGACTATTACTCCACCGTTTCCGTTTTTATAGTAATTGTTTAAGTGGAGATTGTTTAGTATTACTGTTGTTCCACTGTTTATCTGCATAAATTGGATTGTACCTTTACCATTTAGGGTGTTGTTATTCCCATTTATGATAAGAGTTTTACAGTTTCCTGTTGAATTCCATCTGATAACCTCTGTTGCATCATAGTTTCCACTTTGTAGGTTTATTGTATAGTTTTGTTGTGTGGATGTTTTTGCATTGTTTGCTGCGGTTACTAGTCCTGTGTAGCTGTTAACATTTTCTTCACCTGGTGCTGTTTTTAGAGTGTTTTGTTCGCGTTTATTAATTTCGGTATTTGTGTAGGTTTTATTTTCTTTATTAAGCTTAGTTTCTTTGCTAATAGTTTTAGTGTAATCTTTTTCATAATTATTTTCAGATATTTGTGGGGCGTTGTCCTGTATTTTTTCTTTAGAAATAGTATTCTCTGTATTGTTTGCACAAATAACTGCTAGATTTAAAAGCATTACTAAAACTATGAGAATAAAAAAAGATTTTTTATTGATCATAATAATCCAATCCTTTAAATTAGTATTATTTTTTTTTCTCAGATTAATTTAACATATTTGTATTAGGTTATAATATGGTATGGTGTTGTGTTTTAATTCATGAATAAATTATTGTTAATAAAAGTAGTTACATCTAATTATTTCTATAAATATTGAAAAATTTCGATAAAATAGTATAAATCAATTATTATAACCTTTTAATATTTTATCAAATTTTTATCTTTAATAGTATTTATAATTTTGTAGAAAAAGAATTAAGTAATTCTATCGGGTTTGGGTTAATTATCTTTTTTGTGAAAATATTGTATAATTAATTATTATTTCGGTGTAATATTTTAGAGTTTTTCTTTTACAGGTATATACTCTTAAAAAAAATAATAAGGATATTATGTGAAGTGTAGGTATATCCGTATCCTTTATTATTTGTATTGTCTGTAATTCTATTTGGGAGGTTTTACTCTATTAGTATTTTGTATAAGAGAATTACTTCCCTTAATATTTCAAGCAACAGTAGTATACATGTTAAATCTTGATACGTGGTAGACATTATAATTTCACCTCCATTGAAGTTAGTACTTGTGTTTAAGATTATATCTGGCTAGGATTATATCATAAACTGGGAGGATCTTCATCTATACCTACATTGAATTTTTTTTGTAAAATATGATATTAAAATTTAACTAAAAAAGAGTAAACGAGCTTAAATAAAAATTGTTAAAATAAGAATTTAATAAAAATGTTACTGTTATAGTGAATCTAATAAAAGATTCTAACATTAACATTTAGCCTATACTATAATATCTACCACGTAATGAATATTAATAGTATGATTAATATTATCTAATTAACAAGTATATATATTTATCTTAATCAATTAAATTGATAAAACAATATTATCTAATAAATGATAATCTATTGAATCTTAAGAGGGAGTCCTACATTAACTTTTACATAACCATTATTTCACGATTTAATTGAATTTATTAATGATGACGTGTGATGATGGTAGTTTTCATTCCCCATCTAAACCCCTAATACATGATGTTTATTATACCATCTCCTGAAGACCTCTGCGAGTAGAGCACAAATACTTTATAATCATCAAAACGAGGTTATTTAGTATGATTTATTGAGTATCAAGTAGCATAATCTTTAATTTTTAATATTAGAATCTTCTTTTTTGAAACCTTTTATCATTAATCATCATTTATTATTATAGATAATAATATTAGTTCAGAGGTATTCTTATCAGATAATAAAATAAATCCCGAGTAAAATAATCTTAATTTACTTAAAATACTAATTTCATGATTTTAAAAGAAGGAGAAAAATGGGGGAAAAATAAGTTATTTAATATTCAGTATATTACATATCTGTCCATAATATTGTAATAGGATCATGATAGAAAATATTTTTATGAATACAAAATGCTTCTTTTTTTAATCAGATAAAAAACTTTTTCCATCATTTCATCCATTCATATAATAATTTTCAGTACTTGTATTTTTTAATAAATAATACTGTTGTAATTACTGTTGCAATAACTGAAATAATATTCGCAGTCATTGAAGGCAAACTTAAACCTTCAGGAGCTTGAAGAATATAAGCAAATGCAATTAAAGTACATACAACTGCCGGAAGCAGTGTGAGGATGTACGGTTTTTCTTTCTTAATCAAATACGCAGTTGCTGCAAACAGTACAATTGTTGCTACTATTAACTGGAACCATGCAAAGTATCTCCATATTAAACTAAAATCAACATATGTTAATCCATAAGCTACTATAAACAATGGAATTGCTAATTTAAGTCTGGATGATAATTTTTCCTGATTAAGATTTAGCTCATCAGCAATAGTTATTCTTGAACTTCTAAGGGAAGTATCTCCCGTTGTAATAGGACAGACAACAACTCCAATAATTGTTAATATTAAACCTATAGGCCCAACAAGTGCCATGGCCATTTCATTAACCGCTACTGATGGTGTTGCACCATATATTACTGCAAGCTGTGGCTGACCATTAAAGAATGCCATAGCAATAGCTGCCCAACAAAGAGCAACAAGTCCTTCCAGGACCATTGCACCATAAAATACTGGTCTTGCATCCTTCTCATTTTCCATACATCTTGCTACAATAGGTGACTGTGAGGCATGAAATCCACTAATTGCTCCACATGCAATTGTAACAAACAGGTATGGGAAAATACTTTTATCTGTCAGATATAATCCACTTGTTGTAAATTCAGGAATACTATATGCAGGATTTAATAATAATGCACCAGTCATTAACACTACCATAATTATAAGCAAAGCTCCAAAAATTGGATATGCCCTTCCCATGATCTTATCAATCGGAAATACGGTTGCTATTAGGAAGTATACAAATATTATTGTAATCCATATAATTATTGAAACATTTGTTAAGTTACTTAAAAGGTCTGCTGCTCCTTTTGCAAATGTAGCAGCTACCAGAACACCTGTTATTACAATAAGTACTGTCATAACTTTCTGGATATTATGTCCCAAGTATTTTGATATGATGTTTGGCATAGTATATCCATTGTTTCTCAGGGACATAAATCCTGAGAAGAAGTCATGAACTCCTCCAATAAATATTGTTCCCAGTACAATCCATAAAAAAGCTACCGGACCAAAAAGTGCACCTTGTATTGCTCCAAAAATTGGTCCTAAACCTGCAATATTTAAGAAGTGTATTAAGAAATTCTTTATTTTAGACATTGGCATGTAATCCACACCATCTTCTAGTCTAAATGCCGGTGTTTCTCTGTTTTCATCTACTCCTGCTATTTTTGCAATTAATTTTCCATAAATAAAGTAGGAGGCTACAAGTACAAAAAAACAAATTATAAAACTATACATAATATTACCTTAAAATATCTTTTCATAAAAACTTTTGCATAAAAAAAGTGGTAGTGCTGTCAATACGTGAGAGGATTTAACCATTATAGTAAAACATTACAACAGTCCCACCTCTTCATTTTTAACTAGGAATCATGATAATAAAGCACGTATCATTTAAATTTACTTTTAACCTGTTAAGAAACTAAAATCTTCAAAAAAATGCTTTCAAAACTAATCACTTGTAGGTTATATTCATAACTTTTTACGGGGTTTGTCAATAAATCTAGGATTGACCGCAGTAGTGTCCCAGTGCGTTGGAGCGGATGATTTCGAGCAGGCAAAATACTACAACAAGAAATGCATGATGCTGGTTGTCATATCACACACCATCATAAATGCAGTGATTTTCGCCTTGCTCCCACATGTCCTTGCCATTTACAACCTATCCCCTGAAACTGCCGCCCTTGCAAGTCAAATGGTCATCTGGCAGGGAATTTTCGCCATCATAATCTGGCCGCTGGCATTCACATTGCCTGCAACATTCAGAGGAGCAGGGGATTCGAAAACCGTAATGTACATCAGTGCAATAGTGATGTTCACATGCAGGATAGGTTTGGTCTATATAATTGCCGATTGCATGGGAATTGGAGTGTTTGGAACTTGGATAGCCACATTCATCGACTGGTATGTGAGATCAGGATTGTTTGTTTACAGGTACTTCTCAAACAAATGGATGGAGTATCGGGTGATTTGACCCCAATTGACTTTAAGGCATGACGTCAAAGAATTGAGCAATTTCTTCTTGAAATCCATCCCCATTGAAAAAAAATAACCAAATCATGCCACACATTAATACAAACAATTATATATCTAAAAATAATATACCATTAACCATGAACTTTATAACAACATTTAAAGACCTATTAGTTGAATCTTTAAAGGAACATAAGAATCTGATTATTATCCTGTATGCATTGCTCATAATTACTTTCATCATTGCATGGATATATGTTTCAGGCAACACCGAAATAATGCAAAACATACAAGGTGCCAAAACAACCTCCCCCTCACCTGTTAACACATTAGGCGACAATCCTTTGGATTTGTTCATCAATAATGCAGGCGGAGGAATCATAACCTATCTAGCTTCAATATTCTTTGGAATCTTTGCAGTTGCCACCATATTGTATAATGGTTTCAACCTAGGCGCATTGGGACCCGTATTGGGCACATACATGGCTCACGGAGGACTTCAATACATCATTTACCTGATTCCGCATGGAATATTTGAACTGACCGGAACTGTCATCCAGTCAACCGCAGGAATAGTATTGTTCCAGTTCGTCTGGAGATTCCTTAAAAATATTATCCGAGGAGACAATGGAACAAGGTTATCAGTCAATGAATCATTTGAAAAGAACAAGAAGGTGTTGATTCAAAGCCTGGTGCTTTTAATCTTTGCAACAATCCTGATGCTGATTGCAGCTCCAATCGAAGCATATTTCTCAGTGCCTTTTTCCAAATGGATACTTGGTGCATAGATTTTGGACCAATCACCCAAAATCTCTTGTTTTTGGATTTAAAGGACTTTGTCAATAATTTAGATTATTGATAGTTTTTCTTATTTTTATTATTATCATGGTAAAATTGTCTTTATTTTTGATTTAAAACTAGTAAATGGTTGTTTTTTGGGTAGGTTTTTCTTGTTCTTTTGAATGTGAAATCGTAATTTTTATTTAATTTGAATAGTAAAAATTAATTTGAACATCAGGTTTTTCGTATTTTTATGTAATTTTATGAAAAACTTGTTGTTTTGGATACGGCGTACAGTCTATCTTTATGATGGATTATTGAGTTACTTATTGCATTCTTCGATCAATATGCTGTGTCTTTCAGATTAATTAATCTTGTAAGGTTGTAAATGGTGTTTCTTAGTTGGATCTCGTTGTTTACTGCATTTTGAGTAGTACCGATTAATTTCAAAACTCCATTATCACCTTTCAAAAAGCCGTTAATGCCTTCACTTCTTGAAAAACGAGCTTTATAATGAATTTTATATCTTTTATTCAAGAATTTTTCAGTCATTTCGTAAATAAGCTCTGAAATATGGATTACTAATCGTTGATGTTTGCAGTTTTCGACATATGGGCATCCTTTGCAAGAATGGGTTTTAAAAATGTACTTTTTTGTCTTGCAAATGTCTGGAAGAGCATCTTCCTTATGAGGTTTCCAACGTTTAACCTTTTTTACCTCTACTAATCTCATAAAACGTCCAAAAGGACAGATATAACCATTTTTAACTCTTATGAAATCTTTTTTTGTTGACTTTTTTCTTTTTTTTTTCATATCCATTTTCACGCCTTAAACTATTATTATGATCTTCAGATAATTTTTTAGGCATTACTAATGCATTTATTTTATTAATGAATAAATAATAGAGGTTTTCTGTGGAGAAATAACCTGAATCTGCGATTAAAATGTGTTCACGAATTCTTTTCCGTATTTCACTGTAATTTCTTCTTTCTCCAAATTCTCTTTGCATTTCAATAAAAAGGTCAATTGTTTCATAAATGTTTTTTAATACATCTTTTATTGTTTTCCAATCATTTGATTGGGTTAACAACATTCCAGTCAATATTATGTGGTTTTCTGTCATGATTTCCTGCAGATTAAAAGCGAAATCATAAATTCCTTTTTTTGTTTTCATCCAACAAGCCTCAGGAAATGAAATAGAAACACTTCCTATCTCTCTTTCATTTAAAATCTTAGTATAAATGTCTAATTTGCTGAATATGTTGGTATTGTAGAGATTAATTCTTTTTAAGATTGAATTAATTGTTTTACACATTTCTTCATCATTTTTATAAAATTCAAATTTCTCTTCTAATCCTTTTATTGTGCGATTAATGGATTTTGGTGTATTATTATGCAATAAATTCCATTTGTTCATTAGTTTTAGTCTTTCTACATCTTTTGGTGTGATTTTGTTGTTTCGGGATGCTCTGACAATTGCGTCAGTTCCATCAACAAATAATTTTACAAAATCTAAGAAGTGCAAATCGTTTAATAAAACTAATGTGGCGATGAAAACTTTTTTTATTACTTTTGCATCGCTTTTATTTAAAAAATTGGCGAATGAATTGCGTGATGGCTTTAATCCACAAGTAACGATTAGAATAAATTTGTTTTTCTTGCATTCTTCTTCCATTTTAGTATAATTGGCAATACCTATGCTAAAACAGTATAATACTACTATTAAAAGTAGTGTTCGAGGATATGCAGGACGTCCACGTTTGGATTCAAATTATGAATCCAATTGTTGCATTAAATTTTGAATCATTTTACTGAATGCAAAATTAGCGATTGTTAACAACATTTTAGGACAATCTTCCTCCAGTTTAAGTTTATTTAAAATATTGCCATCTTTATACTCTTTCAATTCCATAACTGACATTAAAAATCAAAGTATTATTCAGTTTAAAGAATTATTCAGAGGTTTTAATTTTCAATGAAAATTCCCAAAAAATCAATGGAAATTCAATGAAAATTAAATTAAACGCATAAATTTTATTTTAAAAATTTAATAAATAATTCTTATATAATAATATATAATTTAAAATATTTATAATTATTTATATTAAATTTAAAGTAATATTAAACTAAATAAAAGTAATTAAAATAATATGCATAAGTTGTTTTAAATTTAAAAGATTTTAATAGAAAAAAATTAATCTAATTTAAGAAGATTGAAAAGATCTTTTTCAGAATAAAAAAATCAAAAAATGCCAAAATAAAAATTTTTGAAAAAATTAAAAATGAGAATTCTAAAAGGAATAAAAAGAAAATAGAGGCTAATTTAATAGTCAAATAGAAAAAATAAGTAAAATTATCAAATTAAGGATTTATTGACAAACCCCTTAAAAAAATGTTAGAATAAAAAAATTACGTCCAACTTATTTTTTTCGGGGGATGATTCTTTAGGATAAAAAAAAGGAATCTTAAACTAACAACATTGAACCAAAACCCTATAAATAATATAAATAAAAAAATAATAATTACCGTTAATTAATAAATCCAGTATAAAGAATATATGACATAAATTATAATTTTTTGTAAAAAAAAATAATCTTCATTAAAAGATTTATTTATCAATAAAGTATCAAAGTTTAAGGGGGATTGGGATAATTTTTAAAAAAGTAGTTGCTCTGTTACTGTTATTACCTTGTTTATTCTTTGCAGTTATGGTAATTGAACCAGGAATGTTAGAAGTTAATGAAATAACAGTAGAATCAACACAAATACCGAAAGAATTCAATGGAACCAAAATAGCATTCGTAGCAGATTTTCATTATGGTGAATTTGTAAATGAAGACAGGGTACGTTATGTTGTATCTAAAACAAATGAACAAAATCCTGATATAATCATATTGGGAGGAGACTACGTAACCGATAATAAAAAGAACATAAATCCCTGTATAAACATGTTATCAGATTTAAAAGCACCATACGGGGTTTACGCTGTACTTGGAAATAATGATCCTAAAGATGCTACTGAAGAAGCCATAAATCAAACTCACATACAAAGTCTACGAAATCAAGGATTGTGGATAGAGAAAAATGGGGAAAAAATAAGATTAGGTGGTGTAGGTGATTTATCTACTGATCTTCACTATCCGAGAGTTACCACCAATCCGGCATCTGCTGATGATTTTGTTATTCTAGTATATCATAATCCAAATTATTTCCCTGAAATTAATCATTATAAGACTGATTTATCCTTGTCTGGACATACTCATGGAGGTCAGATTAATTTATTTGGTTATGCACCTAAGGTTCAACCGGCTAGTAATGGTAAACAATATCTTTCAGGATTATATGAAGAAAATGGTTCTAAATTAATTGTTACTAACGGGGTTGGTGAAACTAAATTACCATTCAGGTTCATGGCCGTACCTCAGATTACAATAGTAAAATTAGTATCCACTTAAATTTTTGAATTTTTCATTAAATTCATTCCTCTATTTTTTTTATAATATTTTTTCTTTCACGGGCTTAAAATGAACTTTGT
This sequence comes from Methanosphaera sp. ISO3-F5, assembly GCF_034480035.2. Classification (NCBI taxonomy): domain Archaea; kingdom Methanobacteriati; phylum Methanobacteriota; class Methanobacteria; order Methanobacteriales; family Methanobacteriaceae; genus Methanosphaera; species Methanosphaera sp. ISO3-F5. The sequence continues at coordinate 80,315 of NZ_CP118754.2, read as the reverse complement.
TGTACTCCATCTATTGAGTATACACTGTTCGAGGAACATATTTTTTAAACAATTATATATTTAAGAAAGAATATAGAGGTTAAGTGATGGATGATAAAATGGATATGGTTTCAATGCCTAAAAAATCTTTCTGGCATTTAAGCATACCTATACGTGTTCTGTATTTTTGATGCTATTTATGGCATTGTTGATATGGTTTGGATATCACGAATCAGCATTCATGCTTCTTTTGCAGTGGGTGTTTCAATCCCTTTTGTTTCTCTTATATTTTCATTTGGAGATTCTATTGGTCAAGGTGCCAATTCTTTGATGTCCCGTTATATGGGGGTTGAGGATTATGAAAGTGCTTATAATTCATTAATTCATGGAATTATTTTAACTAATATAATATGGTTTTTTATAGTAATCTGTGCTATATTTGCTCGGGGAATATTATTTAATGTAACTCCGGCTGACTCATATCTTTTAGTTTGGGATTATTTGATTCCTATTATAGCTTTTGCGTATATATTCATGTTTGTTAATTTTTTCTCTGAAACTTTACAATCGGAAGGAAATTCAAGAATTCCAACTATATTCATAGTATTATCAAATATTTTAAATATAATATTGGATCCTATTTTTATATTTAATTTGAATTTAGGAGTTAAAGGAGCGTCATATGCCACTATTTTGTCTGCAGTGATTCCTTTTATTGTTTTTGTATATGTATTTGTCTGGAAGAACAAAAATTCCATTATCTTTGAATTACTTTAAATTCCGCTCTTATATACTTGTTGAAATTTTCAAAGTTGCGCTTCCTAATTTTCTGGATGATGGATTATGGGCTTTCTCATCATCTTTCATTAATGGAATATTGCTCGTGACAATGGGTGAGATTGGACCTGTACTTTATTCGGCATCAAATAAACTTAAAAATTTATTGAGTTCGCCTATTAAAGGTTATGGAAGGGCATTAATGAGTGTTATAGGGCATTTATTTGGTGCACATGAGTTTGATGAATTAAATGAGATGTATAAATATGCACTTAAAGTATCTGTTATAACAACAGTTGTAGTGATGGTAGGATTCATAATTTTACGTGATTATGCATTCAGCTTTTTTTCCATTACGGGCATGCAAACAGAGATATTTTGGATAGCTATTCTTGGAACAGTTATAATGATTTCAATACCTTTTTCCATTATTTCTTCAAAAATGTTGGATGGTTTTGGAAAAAGTATGTACTCACTGTTGTTCACTTGTATAAAAATTGGTCTGGAAACCTCTTTAATATATGTGTTGAATATTGTGTTGTCTGATGGTAGTTGTGTCCTGATTGGAATAACTGTTACTGAGATAATATTTGCAATTGTGTATTATCTGTTCTTAAGATATTTATTCAAGGATTTTGATAGAGAATATGAGAATAAAGATGTTGTTAAAACGTTTAAATTGCTTCAAGTTCATTAAACCTTACAAATGTAAACATTAAAGATTGTGTTTCAAACAATTCAATAGTATATAATAATGCACAATCAGTATGGGATAATGTAAGCATAACTGATTCAACAAGCCCTTACCTTGTATACTTAAATAGGGGAAACCTAACAATTAAAAATTCAAACATCACAGATAATAACTGTTCTAAATCAGCACTATACTCATATGACAGAACAAGTTCAAGATACTCCGTATTAACCCTGGAAAAAAATAATATAATTAATAACACAGCTTTAAACATGTTTGAAGCAAGAGGAGAAATTGATCTAGTGGACAACGAGGTATATGATAACCAGGCCAGTGAAGAATTCTTCAAAGTAAATGGAAACGGAAAGTATGTGATAAATGGCAACACATTCCTAAGAAACAATATCACTAATTTAACCAGTAATTACTATGAAACATCCATACCTACAGATCCTATAAGAATTAATGCCTCAGTATCACCAAATTTCCTCGATGAAAGTGAAGTATCAGGTAAAATAGTGTTAATTGAAGGTGAAACAAGAAATGAATATACTCCAGAAGAAGGCAAAGTATCAATACCATACAAGCCAACTTCAATGATTAATGAATTAACAATCAAGTACGTAGACGAAAGAGACAATTATATTGAAGAAGAAAACACGCTAACAATGATACAAAAAGCAAGCACATACATAAAATATGAAATAATCAATAATTCAGAGGGTAACGTGCAAATAAACATCACAGTAATGGACCCAACAAATAACATGCCAGTAGAAGATGCATTAATAGAAATCAGTGGCGATATAAACAGAAACATATCCAACGGATTAATGACAGATACAACACTAACAAAAGGAAAATACACTATAAAAGCCGAATTTAACGAAACAGAATATTATAAATCATCAGAGACAACAATCAATCTCAACATAGAAGAAGATAAAGACAAGATAATCACAGAACTAAAAGAACAAATAAACAACTTAACAAGCCAAAACCAGAACATAACAAATCAATTAACAGAAGCAAACCAGAAAATAAACAACTTAACAAATGCCAACAAAGAATTAACACAAAAACTAGAAGAAACCAACAAAGCAATAAACGAACTTAACAACACCATACAAGACCTTACAAAACAGTTAAAAAACAAAAATGATGAAATAGAAAAATTAAACACTATAATACGTGAACTAACTAAACCACCAGTAAACACAAAGATAACAATCAACACAATAGAATCAAGTGTAGGAAGCATAACAAAAATAACAGCAAACATAAAAGATGCAAACAATAACATAGTAAATGGCGGAAGAGTAGTATTCAAAGTAAACGGGAAAACCCTGAAAGATGAAAAAGGAAACATAATCTACGCAGATGTAAGTAAAGGTGTGGCAAGTATAAATTATAAAGTGCAAAGTGTATGGATGAAAAACACTACCTACGTGGAAGCAGTATATACTGGAAGCGAAAAATACACATCAAGTCGAGCAAATAAGACAGGCATACTAAATATCAGCAAAGGAAAAGCCACGATAACCCTTGATAAGAAAAGTATAACCGCTAAGGCAGGACAAACAATCACACTAAGAGCAAAAGTACTCGACAGTAATGGTGACCGTGTAAACAATGATAAAGTAGTATTCAAAATAAATGGTAAAACACTTAAAGATGCTAAAGGTAAAGCACTCTATGCAAAGGTTATTGATGGTGAAGCAGTACTGGATTATACAATTCCATCAGATTACAGTGCAAAAACATATACTATAACTGCAGTGTTTGGAGGAAACTACTACCAGAGAACCGAAACCAATGGCAGCATTAAACTAGAGAAAAAAGCAGTATTCATTACTCCTGATAGTGTAACAACTAAGAACAAGAAAACTACTGTTAAGGCAACTATTCGTGATGAAACAGGAAAACTATTAGTATCCACTACTAAATTGGCATTGAAAGTTAATGGTAAAACATTATTAAATAATGTTAAGAGTAATAAGGGTAAGGTAAGTGTTTCATTTACCAGTACTTTAAGGCCTGGTATGTATGAATTAATAATTATTAGTGGTGAAAATAGTTTATACAAAAAAGGAACTAGTTTCACAGTATTAAAAGTCTAAATAATGGTGCCCTTGCACTTTTTTGTAATAGATTTGTTTTTCTACAGAGGAAAGGATGAATTTTCTTCATCCTATTATCCTCTCACACCTCTTTTATTTCATTTTTTTACTCTTTTTTATTCTATTTTTAATATTTGATCTATAATATGGTGCTTATCCTTTTCTCCTATTATTTTTAAAGATTCACTAATTTTAGTCTGTTTAATATTTTTTATTATAAATTATAAACAGGGTAGAATATTATAGTAATCTATTATAAAATGATCAATATCTGTAACATGATGAAGAAGGACAGAAAATATGGATAAATTTAAAGAAAAACGTTTTATCTTATTTAAATATTTGTACTATCCCTCTATTAATTACCTATAATTTCATTTATACTTAAAAGATATTAACTGATGAAGAATTTTATAATAGATATTGGGAATTATACCAGAAAACACTATGGGGATACAAAAATGCAAATGTAACATTCAACAGCACACTACAAGATGCAGATGGAAAACAACTAACAACCAACACAACAGCAAAAATTGACATATACACACTAAAAGACAATAAATACAACCATATAACAAGCTTTAATGCAAGCATAATAAATGGAAAACTAGAATACACCTATAACCTACCAGCAACACTAACAGATAACACATACACAGTAAATATCACAGCACATAGCAACAATGACTATGCAAGCAGTTATAAAACAGTAAACATGACACTAAACAATCGCCGAAGCTACATAACAGCATCCAACATCCAATCATACATAGACTCAAACATAATACTTAATGGAACAATCATGGATTCAATAACAAGAAACAAAGCAAATACAAATACACAAGTAGACATACTAATAGACAACAAGAAAATAACAACAATAAATGTGACAAAAGGAACATTCAAATACACACTAAAAAACAACTACACCAAAGGACAGCACAACATCACCTATAACTACAAAGGAGACAACATATACAATAATAGTAACAGAAGTGTTAACTTTACAAGCAACAAAAACACAATACGCATAACAGCAACACCAATAACCACGAAAATAGGCAACCAAATAAACATCAAAGCCAACATAACAAACACAAACGCAAGCTTAGTAAAAGACACAATAAAGGCAGACATACAATTAAACAACAAAACAATAGCAAATAATATAGACATCACCAATGGAATGTTAAGCTATAACTATACTATACCAGCAGGTACACAATCAAACAGTAAAATAACAATAAACATACAAGAAAGCAATAAATACAACCAACGCAATGCTACAACCACACTAAAAATCAACAAGGACTACCAATTTATCAACCTGGAAAAAACCACAATCACCACAAACAAAGGATCCAAGATAACAATAAACGGTAATATAACAGACAAAAACAAGAACCTAATAACAGGAAGTAAATTAAACATTAAAATAGCAGGAGCAGATATACCAACATCACCCCAAAAGATGGAAAATTCAATTATGAATACACAACAACACAAAACAAAGGAACATACGATATACTAATAACAGCACAAGAGACAGATAACTACCTCTATAATGCTAAGCATATGAGCTTGAAAGTATTATCATAATATTAAAATACTAACTTTAATCATAGTATTATATAGAATATGTTCAAGTCAGTGTGATACATATTTCAAAGGGTAATCATATAAAAAGGGTAGTATTTTTTATACTATCATAGTAATATGATTTAAAGTCTAATTTTAAATGAAATATTTCATTATACTTATTTTTTTATGAATTAATTTAGTTAATTAGTTTAGAAGTTGATTTTTCTAATTTTATCTGATTTTGGTAATAAACATTATTAAAAATAGTTATAGCTTTAAAATTATTTTTCCATATCTTATGTTTAATTAAAAAGGAAATTTAGACTTACATTCGTTTTTATGAAAAAATATATTTAAAAGTTTTATTATATATTAATTATAATAAAGTTATTATAAGAGTGATTTTTTATGAAAAATAGAATTGAAATTGCTCAAGAATTTGCAAATAAGATTAATAACAAATACATTGAAAGAATTGTACTTTTCGGATCTGTAGCCAGAGGTGAAGATAATGATGATTCAGATATAGATATATTAATTATTTCTGATAATCGAGAGCTGATTGAAGATAAAATATCTGATGAAAAATATGAAATTCTGGATAATTACAGAGAGTTAATATCCGCACATATAATTACTCAGAAACATTATGAGATTACAAAAGATTATTCATTTTTGACTAATATACGAAGAGAAGGGATTATACTTGCATAAAAAAGAAATTCATGATTTTAGAATTAAAGCTCAAAGAAAACTTGATTCTGGAAAATTATTATATGAAAATGGTTATTATAGTGAATCAATAACTCATTTTTTTTATGCTATGCTTTTAACAGCAAAAGCATTATTACTTACAAAAGATTATGAAACTGGAAAACAAAAAGGAATACTCGATGGACTTAATCAATATTTTGTTCATCAAGAAGGTTTTAATTTAACTATTTATAAAAATTTCGCTAGAACTCAAGATCTTAGACAAGAAGTAGATTATCAAGCACAAGATTATATCTCTGAAGAAATAGCATTAGAAAAGATGGAAGAATGCGAAGAATTCATAGCTGAATGTGAAAAATTCTTCTAACAAATATAAATATTATTTTTATTATTATAGCATAGATATGAAAATACAGGAAAAGAAAATAATCATTACTGCACAGATAGAAAATTCAACTATGAATACACAACAACACAAAACAAGGGAACATATGATATACTAATAACCTCATTAGAGACAGATAACTACCTGTATAATGCTAAGCATATGAGTTTGAAAGTAACCTCCTAATTTTTTATTTTTTTCTCGATGTCGTATATTTTTTACATACCTTTATATATGATGTCAAATAATCTTTACATATGTAAAAAATATTTTACATTTTTGATATCAAAATATTTTGTGCACAATAATATAAAAACAGGATTTGAATCAAAATTAGGAGATGTATAATCCATGACAGAATATGTTATTGAAACAAAAAACTTGACAAAAAAATATAAAGACAAAAAAGTAGTTAACAACATCTACATGAATGTAGAAAAGGGAAAAATATATGCTTTACTAGGAAAAAATGGGGCCGGAAAAACAACCACGATGCGAATGCTGTTAAACCTTGCAACAGAAACTAATGGTGAAATAATGCTCTTCGGAAGTAAACCAAACAATGAAACATACAAGAAAATAGGAGCTATAATTGAAACACCCGGATTCTATGAGAACCTTACGGCAGAAGAAAATCTGGAAATTATAGCTAAAATAAGAGGACACTACCAAAAAGAAAAGATAAAAGAAATATTACATACAGTATCATTAGATAATAGTAGAAAAGAATACAAAAATTTTTCATTGGGTATGAAGCAAAGATTGGGTATAGCAGCAGCAATAATGCATGAGCCCGAGCTGTTAATACTTGATGAACCCATAAATGGACTTGATCCCATAGGTATAAAGGAAATTAGAAGATTGTTAAAGAAAATGTCAAAGGAAAATAATACAACAATATTAATTTCAAGTCACATACTAAGTGAAATAGAAAACATTGCAGATGTAATTGGCGTAATGGATAATGGAAAACTAATAACTGAACTAACAAAAGAAGAATTACATGAACAGTTAAACAAAAACGTGGAATTTGAAGTTTCAGACATAGATAAAGCAACAACAATACTTGAAGATATGGGATTACATAAAATTACAGACTATAATATTGTTGAATCAAATACAATCTTTTTATACACAAATATTAACCTTAGAGATAAAATAAATGAAATATTTGTTAAAAATGATATACGAGTTAAGAAAATGAATTTAAATGAAGAAAACCTAGAAGAATATTTCACAAGAATAATAAACCCGATAGAATTAATAGCATGAAAAAAAGAGGTGATTATATAATGTACAATTTTATTGAAATAGAATTTTTAAAGCTTAAACGATCAAAGATATTTCTATTAACAATACTTGGAGCAATATTTCCATCATTTATTTTGTTTTTATCAGCAAAATTTGGGGAATTTTCACAAACTATATCATTAGAAACATTTCTACATCAAGTTTATATGTATACGAGTGTGATATTTGTAATCATGCTATTTACAATCATAATTTCATACTTATTTGGTAGAGAATATAATGAACATACCTTAAAAACTGTACTGACTGCCCCTACATCAAGAGAATCATTCATATTAGGTAAATATATCATGTTTCTTGTATGGGTTCTTATTATTACAGTAGTAACAATACTTTCAGCGTTGGCATTTGGATACTTAGCAGGAACAACAGAAATAACAATGAATGTTGTGCTTGAGAATTTTAAGCAGTTGTTGTTATGTAACATGTTATTATACCTTACATTCACACCATTAGTATTTATAACTATGAAAATAACTAATCTTGTACCTGCAATAATAGGAGGGGCTATGTTGACATTTACAAATATGATAATCACAGGAAGCAAATATGGAATGTACTTCCCATGGAGCTGTCCATATCTAATAACAAGCGGTGAAATAATAGAATACACTACAAACTATATCACATCATATCTTATAATACTAACAACATTTGTAATAGGATTGGCTGTATCATACATATACTTTATAAAAAAGGACGTACCATTATAATTTAAAAAAAAGTTCCATCTCATAAATTAAATTCTATTAAATACATATAAAAACAAAAATATGTTTAAGAAAGTATAGGGTTAAGAGTTATGAAAACAAGAATTAAATATTTAAGACAGGAGATCGGAATTACTCAGAAAGACTTTGCAGAAAAAGTTGGAGTTTCAAGACAAACAATAAACGCGCTTGAAAATGGAAAATACAATCCATCACTATTGGTGGCATATAAAATAACAAAATTATTAAACAAAGAACACATAGAAGAAGTGTTCATATTAGAAGATGAAAAAAAGGATGAAAAAAATGATATTTGATATATTAAAAGATGGACTGGAATATGTTGGAACAAACAAAAACCAGATAATACTATATTACATAGGAATACTCTTATTTCCCCTAATACTAATAGAAAGTTATTCATATCATATTATTGAAAACTGCATGGATGGGATGATAAACAATAAGGACAAACTACCAGACATTACTTTAAATACAGAAAAAATCATCAACGGATTAAAACTACTAATATTAAAAACACTCTATTTCCTGCCTGAAATCATTATAATATTAATAGCATTTAATCTAGAAAGAGTAGATTATTACACCCTATTTACAATATTAATCGTACTATCATTATTAAGCTACTACCTCTCCCAAATTGCTACCGTTCTTATGATAGACAATAAACAGTTCAAAGAAGGATTTAACTTTTCAAAGATCTTTGAAATTATTAAATCAGTTGGAATAACATACATTGAATTCATAATAGCAACATTTATAATGATTCTTGGAATTATAGGAGTAACATTAATAGTAATAATGACTATAATGTTTCTAGGAAACTTTTCAAGCATACTAATAAACATATTCATAATTCTAATGATAATACTCTTCTTTGTATTCCTTGTTGTGATGATACCATCCTACGTGTTATTAAAAAACAGAGCAATAGTCTCCATATATAATCTAAAATAAGAGATAGATAAATCATTACTAGATATAATATATTAAATTTTTATATGTATCTTTAAATAAAAGTAAACATTAGTAATTAGAAGTTTATGCATACTTAATCAAGCAATTTCTAATAATTTTACGAGGAAATATAGAGAATTGTAACTGTTAGAATTCTCATGAGTAAGAACTCTAGTAAGACTCTACACTATCTTAAATAATTTAAGAATATTTACCATCTTAATAATATTTAAGAATAATATTACTACTGTGGAGATTGATTTGTACATAACAATCATCTCAACTAACAATCACTAAATAATTTAGGGAAAAATTAGTTTTAGAAGAGATGTTAGACTTACTTTACTCAACAGAAGAGATTATCATATACAAGATAATCTTCTAATTACTAATTTAAATAATAACTTCCATGATTATTATTAATGATACTGAATTATTCATGATATTTATGATAGCCTTAGACGAAAATAAATGAGGATGTACTTTAAATTTATAATATATTTATGATTGTTATAATTTTGTCCTTTTTACTTGTTTTTTATGGTACTTTTATTTTTACTTCGTTATACCGAACTATAACAAAAAAAATTATTACCAAAAACTTGTAGCACAAAAACATAAAGTAGCACAAAAAATTATAAATGTGCTACGAAATATATATGTAGCACACCATTTTAACATTATTGTAGCACAAAACATAACTGTAGCACACGACAATCAAACACACAAAAATGTGGAACAAAAAACAAAATGTAGCACAAAAAAAATAGAACCCATAAAAAAATAATAAAAAMCAAAAAAAAACGTAATATACATCAAATCCTATTTGAAAAAAATAACTAAATTATTCCATTTAAGTTTTGGTTTGTTCCCCAAGGTAATGTATTCATAATTGTACCTCCAAAGAATTTATTATAAAAAGTAATACATCACATATATATTATAAAATCCAATACATTTAATAATATATTATATTAACTAATACTAGATAACTATGTATTGGAGCTTATGTTTTTTTCGTTATAGTTCTCTATAACGAAACACAAAAAAAGAGAAAAAACTTTATTATTAGGGGATAAACTACACTTAAGGTGTGTTTGGCTTAAAAAAAAGGGGAAGACGGGAATATAATAAACTATATACTCTTAATATTTTACATTATATTTAGCCAGTAACTTTAAATGTAGTTTTAGTTGTTGTATTATAGTAATAACTGTTACCCTTGTATGTAACAGTAATGTTGTTTACCCCAGTTTTCATAGTCTTATATTTTAGTGTATATACTCCTTTATTGTCTGTTTTTGCAGAGTATATTTTTCCATTAATATTTAATGATAACTTTGTATTAGCTAATTTCTTTCCAAACTCATTGGTAAAATTACCAGTGACTTTTACAGTACTTCCTTTATTTGTTGTTGCAATCTTCTTAACTGTTATCTTAGTCCTTAATTGTTCTATCTGAGTTTTCTGTGTTGATTTAATGTTTATTATGTTCTTGTTGCCCTTGTTGTAGATAGCTCCACCATATCTGCTATTTTTATATTTTATTGGTGAAACTGTTATGTTACAGTCTTTTCCCTTGTCTAATACGAGTCCATATTTATTGTTTGCACTGTTATAATCAAATGTTCCTTTTATAATTGCAGTGGATCCATTATTATAAACTGCTCCACCATAAGTTTTAGCCTGATTTTTGATGAATTTACTGTTTATTCGTATGCCTTTTCCATTTCTTTCAATGAATATAGCTCCACCACGTCGAGCTTGATTATTTTTGAAGGTTGCATATATTTTATTTGCACTGTATCTTGTGTCGTCCTGTGTTGTGTATGATAGGCAGATAGCTCCTCCTATATTTTTTGCTTGATTATTATTGAATGTGTCCTTGTTTATTTTAAGTTTACCATTTAAGTTGTAGATTGCTCCACCATCGGCTGCTTTGTTATTGTTTAATTTACAGTCTATTATATTAAGATCACCATTATCGTAGTATAACTCACTGTATACTGCTCCCCCATTTTCTCCTGCAAAGTTGTTGTTCAGGTTGGATTTTGTAATTTTTAGTATTCCATTGAAGTTGTTATCTATTGCACCACCCCTATGTGCTTTGTTGTAGTTTAGATTGGACTGTGTGATGGTTATGTTTCCTACTCGGGTGTTTTCTATTGCTCCTCCATCTTCGTCTGCAATGTTATTGTTCAGGGTACTGTTGGTTATTGTTATAATGTTGGTATTATAGACTGCTCCTCCCTCAAATGCTTTGTTGTTGTTTATTGTTGATTTTGTAATAATTACTTCACCAGAGTTTTCTATTGCTCCCCCACTTTGATCTGCCGTGTTATTGTTTATTGTGGAGTTGGTTATAGTTAATGTGTTCGTGTTTTCTATTGCTCCAGCATAGTATGCAGTGTTACTGGTTATTGTTGATTTTGTTATTGTTAGTTTTCCAGTATTAAATATTGCTCCTCCGATAGTATCATGATTTCCGTTGTTACTTAGAGTGGATTGGCTTATGGTTAGTTTTCCATTATCGTTGTATATGGCTGCCCCTTCACTTGCTTGGCAATTAATTATCTTAATGTTGTTAATCTTTATGTTCTGGTTTTCGTTAATTTTTAGGAATTGATATTTTTGTTGACCGTTGATTGTTTTTCCTTTACCGTTTATGGTTAATTGGGTGATTGCTTTATTTAATCTTGTGTTGCTTGTGAGTTTTATGTTGGAGTTTATGTTTAGGGTTAATGTCTGGTATTTATTGCTTGTTAGTGTGTTATGTAGTGTCTGGTAGTTGTTTATGTTTATTGTTTTTGTTGCCGTTTTTGTTGACTGGTTTTCTCTGATCTGTTTTTTTATTTCCTTGTTTATATTTGTTACAGTGGATGTTTGTTCTTCGCTTATTGTGCTGGTTGTATCTTTGTCTTTTAGTGTTTTGTTTGTTTCTGTTGCACTAGCTATTCCTATTAGTAGCAAGGTTAATAGTAGTAGTATGAATACTTTTTTGATGTTTTTATTTATCATTATTATTTTCCTCCTTTAAATTTTAGATTTATATGTATTGGTATGTTTTTTATCGTAATTATTGTTATTGTATGATGTATTGTTTATTTTTGGAGTTTATGTTTATTTGCTTATCAGTTTTTTTTATTGTGCTATAATTAAAATTTGTTCTACAAAATACATAAAAATGTGCTACACATATAATTTGTGCTACACAATAATTATAAACAATTTAGAATAATATTAAAATCCTAAAAAAATAATTAGATAAAACTTAAAATTATGATATTTAACATAAAAAGAGAAAAAAAATTATTTAAAACGCTAAAAATAACATATTACAAAAACGAATTTATGCCAACACTCACATTTTAGAAAAAAAATATAATATTCTTCCCATTTATATATCTAATAAAGGAATATCGGATTTAGACACTTTAATAGTTCAAATAGTAGAAACAATACTTAATAAGATTTCGGATAAGAAATGGTCCAATAAGATAACCTCTTTTTTTGGAGAGAATATTGAAAGTGTAGGATTCATGAATCTGTCATTCAAATTAAAACCAAAAGATGATGACTACATTGATGGAATACTTAGACATTTTGATAAATTTATAAAGGATATTGTTGATAATATTGAAGATTATGAAGGTTTATTAATAATTATTGATGATGTAAATGGATTAAGCCAAAAAGCAGATTTTTCAAATTGGTTTAGAAGAATTTATCACCAATTAACATTTGAATATTCTGGTGAAATTCCATTAGGATTTATCTTAACAAGTTTTCCCGAAGTATTATTCAAACTACAGAAACATAATGAATCTTTTGCTCGTTTATTTAACCATTTTGATTTAACATATCTGGATCTTAATGATGTAGAAAAATTCTACAAGGATAAATAATAGTGTTGGAATACTAGTAAATGATGATGTGCTAGAATTAATATCCAAGGTATACTTTTGGATTGCCATTATTAATGCAAGAAATAGGAGATAATATTTACTGGTTATGTGACGAGTCAAAACGTGTGAATATGTCATTAGCATTAACTGGTATCAAAGAAGCAAACAAACGAACATATACAAAGTACTTAAATCCAATAATAATAGATAAAAATTATCAAAAAATTCTGGATATAATAATTAAAAACATAGATGAAAACGATTTAACATCATTTGATGTAGAAGACTTTGAAGATAAACTAACAAATGAAGAGAAAACTGTACTGAAAGCATTCTTGTATATGGCATTGGATGATGATGTAATAACCAGAATTAATCTACAAATAAGTACAAATTCAAAAATCCGTTATACACCACATATCTTAAAATCAACCAACTCTAATAAAAATGGGAGGGGGGGATATTTTCTCTGGAGTAATAATTCATTCTCTCCCAAAAGATTAAATTATAAAAGTATTAAAGATATATACATGAAAGAAGATGCTATGAAAAAAATTAGTGTAGATGTATTGATGATTATAGCTATTATATTGGAATTTCTAAGTCTGCCAATATTGATACATGAAATTGTAGGAATTATATTATTATTTTTAATATTGGCACATTTAAACTTTAATCAAAAGTATTTTAAATCTATAACTAAAGGAAAATATACTCTTAAAAGAACAGTAAATCTTGTTATAAATATTGGTTTGTTGTTATCTCTTTTCACAACCATTATCTCCGGTATTTTTCTCAGTCAAAAATCCTTGAAGAGCATAAAAATTGGTGGCATGAAAATGTCTCATATTCATAAATCCGCTTCGGTTATTAGTCTTGTCTTTTTAGGATTTCATTTACTGACTACTCATAAAAAACTACTTAGTGGGTTAAAAAAGTTAAAATAATATCCACATATTATATGGATATTTAATATGGAGTTTTGTTTGGAAGTATTGACAAACTTTTATTTTATCCTATCTTTTTACTTTTAAATCTTCTCTTTTTTTATGAAGTTGTAAAATCGTATAGGCTTTTTTGAAAAAAAAATTTTCAAGTTTACTATTTTTTTTCTAAAGTTTTATAACTTTAATTTTATAATCAAAATAATTTCATTATTAAAAATAGCATATTTAAAATATTGGTTATTATTTCATGAATTTGAATTAAAATTAGCGTTAAATATATATTTAAAAAGAGATAGATAAGTATATATGCAAACTAAAAACGAATCTATCTCTAATAATAGTATACATTTCATTCAACTTAAACTTTTCGATTTTATGGCAATGCTATCAAGTTAAGGATTTCTTCTTTTTAATATCTTATTTTTCTATTTAATCACCATTTTTAACTTTATTTTTACTTAATTCTTCATATTATATTATTATACTTTATACTACTAATTGTTTTGTGGTTGTTCAGAATCCGGTTGATGTTTGGTTCTGATTTTTCTTTTTTGTGTTTGAAGTTGTGTGTTTTTAGAGTGTATGATTGGGTTTATTTACAAAAAAGAGTGTGTTCTTTGTTTCGTTTTGTTTTTATTGTTGTTTGTTTTTGTGTAGTTTTGAGAGAGAGTTATTGTGTGCAGTTAATTAGGGGCTTATAAATTTAGTGTTGTTTTGGGATTTTTTTTTAGATGTATGTGTTTAGATCTATGTTGTCTGTTTCTTTTAGTACGTTGCGGTGTGTCCAGCGTATTTGTGCTATTTTTATTGCTTTTTTGAGTCCTTGTAGTGTTTTATAGATTCTTTTTTGGCTTCGGGGTAGTGTGGTTCGGTAGTAGTTTTCTACTGTGTTGTTGGTTGCTGGTATTTCTTCATCAAGCAAGTGGTTTAACATGGTTTCTAGTTCGGGTTTGATTTTTTCTAGAAATTTTGTTATGTGTTTGTTTATTCCTTTTTTTTGGTTGTGTATGGTGTTGAATCGTCTTTTGGCTTCTTTGTATGTTTTTGCTGTGAATATTTTTTGTATGCGTTCTATGTCATATTGTATTTTCTTTAGTTGTTTATTGTTTTGTCGTATTTCTTTTTTGTGTGTGGATATTGCTTTTGTTAGTGTTTTAATTTTTTGTATTTGTGTGTTTGTTTTTTTATCTTTTAAAGGTATGCGTCCGGCGTATTTCTTTTTGTTTTGTTCTATGTTTTTTATTTTTGTTGTTTTACTGTTGATTTGTTCTTCTATTGTTTTGTTTTTTCTTCGTATTTTGTTGGTGTGTTTGTTTAGTGGTGTCATTAGGTTTTTCATTAAGTGGAAGTAGCATCTGTGGTGTATTGCTCCGGTTGCTTCTATTATTGTTTTGTAGCTTTTTCTTCCATCGGTTATTATTGCTTTGAGTGGTTGGGTGTTTATTGCTGTTTCTAAGAAGTTTTGTATAGTGTTATCATTAAATTCGTCCTGGGCTACTATGTATTCGTACATTATGAGTTTATTCAGATAATCTATTAATGTCATCCGTAGGTAGAGTTTTCTTTTAATAAAAACGTACTGTTCGTCATATGAATAAACTCCTGAGGGTTGTATGTTCATTTCTTTAATTTTTTGATATTGTTGTGATGCCAGATAATTCAGTAAGTCATTAGTACATTTTTGTTCATGATATAAAATAGTGTTACGTGGTATCTGTACTTCATACTGATCATAAATACTTTCTTTTTTATTTTGATATGATGAATATCCAATTAATGATTTTATTATTCCTTTATTACAGATACTTCTCATATAACTACAGAATTTATCTTTAAACTTAATAAGGGAGCTTATACAACTGCTTTTTTCACACTGATTATGAATATATTTTTGATATTTAACTTCCACATTTTTATTTAATCGAATACTTTTAGTACCATTACACGCTAATGGTTTTTTACAGACCTTACAAATAGGATTACGTTTAATAACACGTACTGGTAGGCCTTCTTGTAAAGCTATATCAATAATATCTTCAAAAACACGTGTTTGACAATCTTCATAAACTTGAACTTCATTAGTTTTACCACAAAAAATAATATCAAGTTCAAACATATTATCTTCAGTGGAGTTGAGAGTTTGTTTCATAATAGTATATATTACTCCACATCCTATATATACTATTTTATGAGCTTATTTTAAGAAATAATAAAATAATCGGGAGCATATTATATAATAAACATAGTATATCTCGGATTATTAAAATTTAAGCTTAAATCGTTAT
Source organism: Methanosphaera sp. ISO3-F5 (assembly GCF_034480035.2). Taxonomy (NCBI): domain Archaea; kingdom Methanobacteriati; phylum Methanobacteriota; class Methanobacteria; order Methanobacteriales; family Methanobacteriaceae; genus Methanosphaera; species Methanosphaera sp. ISO3-F5. Next base: position 63,926 of record NZ_CP118754.2, on the reverse strand, counting down.
TTTATAAAAGATAGATTTGAAGTAATTGAAACAAAGTATAAACCAGAATTTTATGTTAAAGCTAAGAGGTTCTTTGAAAAAATCAGTTATACCTATGACTTGGCGGATGATATGAATTCCCTGTTAAGAAATAACTTTTTAATTTTCTATAAATCAATTATAAGCACTGAAACTATGACCAGTTTATAAGTAAAAAAATAAGATGTCGGTAATTTAATATTATAAAGAAGTTTAATACTAGGAGATTAATCATTTTAATCTCCTAATATGTTTAGGGTTCAGGGATCTTGCATTAGTATTTTATCTTTTTCATCAATAAATAGTATGGTCAGAATAAGTATGACCAGATGTAATACTAGTAAAATCAGGGAAGTCTGATTGAATGCTATGACTGAAGCAGTATTATGTCCTATGCTTCCTCCGGCCAGAATAGCCAGTATAACAATTCCCATTGATGATCCTATTGCTGCAAAAATCTGTCTTAAAGTATTGTTGACTGCAGTTCCATCTTCAACCTTGTCGGATACCATGGTTAAAGTCCATGTTGTTGCTGGCATCAGGATCAGACCTATACCTATATATCGTATTGACTGGGTTATGGTCATGAACTCGAAGGATGAATTCTGGGTATAGAACATCATAGTTATTATTCCTATAATGGATATGACACATCCTATAATCAGGACCTTCTTGATTCCTATCCTGTTTGTAAGTAATGGGCCGATTATATTGAAGACAATTATTAATAATCCACCTGGTAGGAGTACTGAAGCGGATATAATTGCAGAATTGTATGCTATTCCCTGTATGAATACTGGTAGAAGTGCGGTACATGCATTTAAACCTGCAAATAGAATGCAGATAACAGTTGTTCCAACCAGGAAATACTTGTTTTTAAGTACGGATAGGTTAACTAAAGGTTTTTCTAACTTAAATTGGCGTTTTACAAATAATATTATGGTTATGAATCCTATTATCATTGGTAAAATTACCCATAAGTGTGTGAATCCATAATCTGCAACATTTGTGAAACCAAGCATTACTCCTGCAAATCCTACTATTGACAATATAACAGAAAGGTAGTCCAATGGGTAATCTTCTGTTGGGGTATTGTCTTTTACAAATATTATTCCTAATATTATAAGGATTATTGTTGCTATTGTGAAGAATGAGAATAATTCTCTCCAGCCATAGAATGCTATGACAAATCCTCCTAAAAAGGAACCTATTACTGGTGCTATTGCCATTACCAGTCCATATACTCCCATATAGGTTTGCCATTTTTCTTCAGGGATGATTCTTAGCAGTAATATTTGGACGTATGGCATTATAACTCCGTTTCCAACTGCTTGAAGAATTCTGCCTATAATTAGAACTATCATTGAAGTTGAGAAATAACATATGATTGAGCCTATGAGAAATGTGATTAGGGAAAAGAAGAATATTGATCTTGCACTATATTTTCGTGATATGTATGCACTTAGGGGTATCATTACTCCTACTACTAGTAGGAATGCTGAGTATGACCATTGTGCCTGTGTTGATGATACTGAAAAGTCGCTCATCAGGTATACTATTCCTGTTGTGATGATTGATTGAGCTACTGTGAGTAGGCTTGCCGCTAATATAAACAGTATTAACAGTTGTTGTTTGTCTTTTAAATGTGTATTCATTTTTTTTTATTAACCTCCTATTTATGCTTATTCTGTTATGCTTATTATTTATTTTTTATGGATTATTTTTTCGTGTTTTAAATTGTTTTTTATTTTTTTTGTAGTTGTGTTTTTACTCATTTTTTTATTTAGGTTACTTATATAGGTAACCTATATAACATTTTTAGAACAAATATAATAACAAGAAAAAAAAGGTGGAAAAAAAATACTATCATGGTGGTGTGGCTATATGAACATAGAAGAACTACTAATAGAAAAAGACAATCTCATAAACATAGAATTTAACACAAGATCCAATGCAACCAAAAAAAATTATAACATCATAATCTCAAACTTCATAAGATGGTGCAAAAACAACAACCACACCTATATCACAGACGACAATAATAGGAAAATAATCAACTTATACCTGAATTACCTAATGACAAAAACAAACAACGTAACAAATGACAAACTAAGCAACTACACAATAAACCAATACATAAAAAAAGTATTATACTTCCTCAGATACTGCCAAATAAAAACAAACAAACCCAAACTCTTCAAAGGAGCATACAAATACAACGACAGAAAATACATAACAATACAAGACCTGGAAAAACTATTAGAAAACACCAAAGACCAAAGAGAAGAAATCATACTGAAAATATTATTCTACACAGGACTCAGAGTAAACGAACTAGTAAACATAAAAGTAACAGACTACCAACTATCACCAGAAGATGAAGAAAAAAACAAAATCCTAACAATAAAAGGAAAAGGAAGCAAAACAAGACACGTACTAATACCATACAAACTAAACAAACAAATAAAAACATACCTACAAAACGAACATAACAATCACCCATACCTAATAAACTCATATAGAAACAACAATAACAAGCCATTAACAACAAACCAGGTCAGATACTTGCTAAGAGACATCTGCAAAAAAACTGATATAAAATATAATACAAACTATACTGATTATGTAACACCACACGTACTAAGACACGCACATGCAATATACCTACTAGAAAACAATATAAGCCTAAACTCGCTACAAAACCTATTAGGTCACAGTAACCTAAGCACAACATCCATATATACAACAATCAATGACAACAAGGCAATATCCGAACTAAGTAACCTAAACCTATTTTAATAAAATGAGAAATATTTTTTTTCCAGTACTTTTTCCAAGCATGATAAAAAAAGGGTAAAATCAACAAGTACACCTATATCAAACATGACAAAAATGGGTAAGTAATAAAAAATTTTTACCCAAAAAATAAACAATACTCTCCACACATTTACACCCCCCGAAAAATAATATAATAAAAAGTTAATAACTCTTTTTGCATATATAATATTACCAAGAAAACGGATTCTAATGAAAAATATTATTATAATATAATAATTAAAGAAACCTAGATAAAAATAATAAAATATCATAAAAACTGATAAATATGATGATAAAATGGAAACATTTCCTAGTACTAACAGTACTGCTATTATTTCTAAGTATTAGTATAGTAAGTGCCACTAACAACACAACAAGCGAAACAACAAACACGATAGAAATAACCACACACAATCCAGAAAAAGTAGTAACAAGTACAGAAGTAAAACAAACCGAGAAAGAAAACAAGATTATAAATAAAAAAAACACAACACAAAACACAAAAACAGCACCCATAAGCATAAACAACTACACCACATTACACGAAACATTAACAAGCGACACATCAACCGAAGTAACAATTAACATAGAAAACAACATAATACTAGAAGGTACAACAACAATAAACAATACAATAAAAACATTAAACATTAACGGAAACAATAAAACAATCAACGGAGATGAACAATGGCAATTCATAAGTATTCCCTCCGGAACTATAGTAAACATCAATAACATAACAATAACCAACTGTAGGGCCAACGATAGTGGAGCAATAGAAAATCATGGAAACTTAACCATTACAAAAACAATACTTTTCAATAACACAGTTACAGAAAATGGTGGAGCACTAATAAACTATGCTGGAAACGTTAACATAACAGAAAGCATACTAATAAACAACACTGCACACCATAATGGAGGAGCAATAGATAACTCCGGAAATATGCTAGTATATAACTGTACATTAGATAACAATGATGCTAGCTTTGCAGGATCAATAATTAACAATGGAAACATAAGCATAACACAAAGTACGATAAAGAATAGTGATGCATTAATTGGTGGGGTAATAATTAACTCACACAGTACCAGTAATCTAATCATTACAAATTCCAACATATCAAACTGTCATGCAATTACTTATGATGGTGGAGCAATAGAAAATCATGGAAATTTAATCATAACACAATCAATACTAGACAACAACACAGCAAATAGGAATGGTGGAGCAATACTAAACACTGGAGGAAACCTAATCATAACAGATTCCAACATAACAAACAATCGAGTAACTAACCCAACAGGCTATGTAATAAATATAGCAAACAGTAAAACTGTAATCATAAAAGACAACATATTCATTAACAACACAGATAAAACCCGTGACATGCTATTTAGTGATGCCAGTGAAAGTGTCAGTCTTGATATTCATGGAAACACATATATTGACAACTATTTAGATGTAAATATTACTGGAGACAACGTTCAAAACATCACAACAACTACTAATATGACATTCAACTACCCAGTCAATGTTACTTTAAGAACAATATATAACACAACTGTAAACACTGGCTACTATACTGTTAAATCAGATAATATTGATACAAAAGCCATGATTCAATACGGTAATAGTATTGTAGAAATTGAAAACAGTAACTTATCAGTAAAAGATAATGTTATCGTATTAGAATATGTGGGTGAAGGAAACAACTATCAAAATGGACGATATAATTTTACAATACACAAAATTATCCCAACATACCTATCACTCGAGTTAAGCCCTAACAGTAAAGTAGATATTGGTGATAACCTTAAAATAACTGTTACTTTAGTAGATGACCAGATAAAAGCATTAGAAGGCCATGAAATAAGCATAATAATAAATGAAGAAAAGTATGATCTTAAAGGAAAGAATAAAACAGACACTAATGGTCAGATCATATTTTATTATCCAATAACAGAGTATACCATAAACGATATACCGGGTAAACTAAAAGTAATAGCAGAACACAATGAATACAATGAAACAACATACTATAATTCATCAAAAAATGAAGAAAAAACACTTACAATAAATCAGGTAGGAACACACATACAGGTAAGTGTAGACAACCATACAATGGAAGGAAAAAATGCAACAGTCAGCATAGAATTATATGAAAATTTAACTGAACAAAAAGTTGTAGGAGAAACAATAACCTATAATGTCACCGATGCAGATGGCAACACAATAATTGCTAATACAAATACTACAACAATAAGTACTGGTATTAAAATCATATTACCAGCACTTCCAAAAACTGGTTACAAACTTAACATAGAATATGCAGGTCAAGAAAAATACTATGCTACACGAGAATCTAAGGAAATATTACCAGATTATCATATTTCTAAATTAGAAGTAATCGTTGATGGCACTGCCCTTATTAATCAGACCAAAGAAGTTACCATAACATTAAAGGACAGCAACAACGAATACATAAAAGGCGAAAATATTGTATGGATAAAAATCAACAATGATAAGGAATATCCAGCAGTACTCTCAAATGGTATTATTAAATTTAATCAAACATACCCATATGCTGCTCGGATGAACATTACAGCAACATTCCAGGGAAGTGAACAATACGATGAAAGTCAAGCACAAGCACAATATACTGTAACAATATTACCAACAAAATAAGTGGCATGACTATAGAAAACAATAAAACAGTGAACACAACAATTATCCTAACAATCAATGACGAAATAGATAACAAACCAGTAAATGGTGGAAACATAACACTAACAGACAATAATGGCAAAGTTATCAGTCAAGCATCCGTAAATAACGGTAAGGCAACATTCACTATAACTACCTTAAAAGAAGGAGAACACAACCTAAAAGCAACATACAATGGCCATAAAAACATTTATAACACAACAAAAGACAATATAAAAGTCACAATAGAAAAAATAAAAACAGACATTACAGCAACAATAACAAACAATACAAAAGGAAATGTGACAGTAGAAATAAGAGCATTTGATGAATATTCAAGACCATTAAAAGACCATGAAGTAGAAGTAACACTACCAAACAAGACAAGCATTAAAACCAGCACAGACAAAAATGGAAAACTCATAATAACTGATCCTACAATAACAGAAGGAAACACGAAAATAACAGTAACGATAAAAGACACAGACGATATCATGGGAAGCACTAAAACAATTCCAGTAACAGTAATACCTGACTACCCAAAAATCATAGAAGAACTGAATAAAAGCATACAAGACCTAAACAAGACAATACAGGACAAAGAAAAAACCATAAGTAATCTAACCAAGACAATAAACGACCTTAATAAGACAATTAAAAACTTAAATAACACAGTAGAAGAACAGAAGATAAGTATAAACAATCTAACTAAGACAATACAAGACAAAGAAGAAACCATAAATAACTTAAACAAGACAATACAAGACCTGAAAGAAAACAATAAGAAATTAGAGGATGAAATAAACAAACTATCACAAGAACTAGACAAACTAGAACGTACAACAGTAATAACCGGAGAACAAAAAGGAAACACCGTAGGAAACACAACAATAAACGTAAAACTAGAAAACCAGATAAGAAATCCGATAAAAAATGCAACAGTAAAAGTACTGACAACAAACAAAACAATACTAGGACAAGCAAAAACAGATAATAATGGAAAAGCAACAATACCAGTAAATATGAACACTACACAACCAATAAACATAATCTATGAAGGAAACAGTCAATATACAAAATCAGAAAGCACACTCACAGTAATAGTGAACAAAATCAATGTCACAATAACATTAAGTCCTGTCAATGGAATAATAGGTGAAAACATAAAACTAACAGCACGTCTAAGAGACCAAAACGGAAATCCTGTAAATGGAGGAAACCTGGTATTCAAACTCAACGGTAAAACACTAAGAAATGATGGCAGATTTGACAGCAAAGCACCAGCAATGAAATTCAAAGTAGTAAACGGACTAGTAACATACACAATCAAAGCAGACCTCTACATAAGAAACACTAAAAACCTAACAGCAGCATATAGTGGAACATACAAATACAAAGAAGCAAAAAGCAGCACAGTAACTGCCCAGATCAAGAAACGAAACGCTAAACTAACATTAACCACAACACCAAAAACACAGCAACAATACAATAAGATAACATTCACGGCAAAACTAGCCGACACAACACCAAACACCAATAACACTACAGCAATGAGCACAAATACCAAAGTAATTTTCAAAGTAAACGGTAAAACAATAAAAGACAAGACAGGAAAGAACCTGCAAGTAAAAGTGGTTAACAATACTGCAACCTACAAGTACACTGTACCAGCAGGTATGGGTGGAATCAATAAGGACGGGTCAATACGTGACTACAAGGTAGAAGCAGTACTCATAAGTGACATATACTATCCAGACACAAAAGACGATGCAACATTCAATGTAGAGAGAAAACCGGTGAAAATCAATATAACTCGGACAAGCATTAACAGTAAAAACGTGTTAAATGTACAGGCAACAATCAAAGACTTCAAATGCAATAAGATCATCGGATCAAATAATGTTGCCCTTAAAATTAATGGTAAATCCTATATTAATCCGGCAACTGGTAAAGTAAAATACTGGAGTGTTAAAAACGGAGTAGTAAACCTTAAGGGTATACAAGTAAATACGTCAATCACTGTTAAAAAGGTAATGCTTGTTACTGGTGATAGACAGGCTTACCTTGGAGGCAGAACGGAAACTACAAAGATCATAAAAGCTTAAGATTATTACCTGTATAATAATATAAGCATCATAACCTCCCACATTTAACCCCCTTTTTTTCTTTAATCATATTTTATAGAATATATATTATATTCTCTTCTTATCAAGCATATTTTAGTTCAAACTAGTGATTTTATTAATAATAAACATTTTTCAATACTAAATGTCAACATGGGGTCAAACCATTATTAAATATTTATAATATCAGATACATAATAAATACAAGAGAGTGTTATTATGGATAAACGTCTAAGAATTGCTCAAGAATTTGCAAATAATATTAAAAATAATGAAATTAAAAGGATAATACTTTTTGGATCAGTTGCAAGAGGCGAAGATAATGACGACTCAGATATAGACATATTAATAATTTCTAACAATCAAGAAAATCTAGAAGATAAAATTTCTGAAGAAAAATATAATATTATAACAAAATACAGAGAATTAATATCAGCACATGTAATAAGTGAAAAACACTATGAGGAAACAAAAAATTATTCTTTTTTAACCAATATAAGAAATGAAGGGATTATACTTGGATGAACAAGAAATAAATGATTATAAAATTAAAGCACAACGAAAACTTGATTCTGGAAAACTATTATATGAAAATGGATATTATAGCGAGTCAGTAACTCAATTTTTTTATGCTATGCTTCTAATAGCAAAGGCATTACTATTAACAAGAGATTACGTAACTGGAAAACAAAAAAGAATAATTGATGGTATTAACCAAATTTTTGTTCTAAAAGAAAATTTTAATAAGAATATTTTTAAAAATTTTGCTAGAACACAAGATCTTAGACAAACAATAGATTATGAAGCAAGAGATTATATTACTCAAGAAATTGCATTCGAAAAAATGAAAGAATGTGAAGATTTCATAAAAGAATGTGAAAAATTTTTTTAATTCTATATATATCTAATCTTATATTATGAAATTATCTTTTTTCAATTTTTAACATTTGAGGTAACTGTTGGTAAAATTTGTTTTTCAAGTGTGTGATTAGTTTTGAGAGTATTCCTTCTTCTATTTTGTATTTTCTTTTTTCTGATTTTTGTAATGACGGTTTACTATTTTAGTCAATTTTAATGACTGCATTATTCATATTATATAAATGTATTTTTTTATCAAAAATATCTATTATTATATGAACATTATACTAATTTGTTTCGGCTAAGGAAGGTGTGACAAAGAATTATTACTATAATAAATATTTATAAGATGCTGTTAATTGTTTCTATGATTTTTAATTTGAAGTATGCGTAATTGTTGAGTTATACGGATTTACTATAGTTTATACTTGCTTGTTAAGCGGTAAATTTTTTTGATAATTAGTTTAATTTATTGAAGTAGAAATTGCTTTTCATGTGCTTGATTATATTTTTTTTGTGCTATGTTTTTTGTGTGTTTTTTACTTCGTTATAGAAGACTATAACGAACTAAAAATATACCTCTGATAAAACTTGAAGAAAAAAATGAAAAAAAGTAGATTTAAATTTTTATTTCTCCAACATACAATTTATCTTAAATTATATTAAATAGAATACTATGAACAAGAATTTTTCTTCAGTTTTTAATGAAGGTTATATAAATCATTAACATTCGTTTACAAATATTTCAGCTTGTTCAATCCTTTTTAGCAATAATATGTGTAGTATCAAAGGCAGTATAATCTGCTTCTTCTCTTAAATATTAAGTACTTGCAAAGTAAGCATATATTTCCTGATTAAAATTGTCTTTATGTACAAATTCATCATTGAATTTATGCATTAATCCGTTATGTGTTTTTCCAGTAGCAATATCTCTATTTATTAGCAAGGCTTTTGCACATAGAAACATTGCATAATAACAGGTACTAACGGCAGTTGAATATTAATCCATTTCATATAACCCTTTACTTGCTATAAGTTTATTTTCAGCCTTTTAGAAAAAGTCTTCTAATTTCAGACAAGGATAACACCTTCTCTTAATACATTAGATAAAAATGAATAATCTTGTGTTGTGTTAAAATGATAGGTATCCATGATATGAGTTGATATTAATTCATCTTCTTCAATCATAACTCTACCAACCAGTTTTGAAATTTCATTATCCAATTCTTCCCAATAATCTGTAACAATTAGTAAATCTATATCTGATAATTCAGTATCTTCACCACGTGCAACAGATCCAAACAAAATAATAGTTTTAATCTTATCAGATGCTAGACTTTTAGCAAATTTTTGGGCAATCGCAACTCGTTTATTCATAGTTTCACCTATTTAATTATTTATTATAAAATTATTTATATAATTATTTGTTAAATGATTACTAAAACATATTTCCCTTTCATCTAATAGATTTGATGCAAAAGACGATTCATCCCCATATGCACAAGCAAAACCAAAGAAGATGTTCTCACTACTTGGATGAAACCAAACAAATAATACTACAAATAAATGAAAACATTCAAAAATTAGGATTTAATAATATAAACTACATATACATGGATATCATCTATGAATAGAAGACCCTTAACTTCCACATGCTGATAGTAGCCTAAGAGCAGAACTAGTAAACTACCTCCATCAAAGTAGAAGTGCCTGAACTAGAAGAAGTATTGCAACACTTCACAATACCATTCAGATATCCACAAATATACACATACTGGATCAAATATACAATAAATCACCTAACAAGAGACAAACGATTTACCGAAAATAAACAGGTAACTAAAACCATACACAATTAAAAATAAAGAACTAATAATCAACAACCAATGGGGGGGGGAATTCAAAAAACAAATAAGTCATACTCAATAACTCATGAAACTAGCAGGAAAAAATTACTGACTATATTACACAAAGTAAGCATAGACACCAAATGAATAATAAGACTACTAAGAACAATGTACCACAAAACACGACATTGTGCCACAAAAAAAGAATAAAACTGTAGCACACAAAAATAATGTGCTACAAAAATAATGTATCATTTTATATATTCCGTTTTAACCTCTTCAATTTGATCATACAAGAAATCTTCATCAATACCCAATTCACTAAAACGTTTCTTCATATCAGTATGAACACTTAAAAACGAATCAGCATCAACCTTATAACTACCAGTCCTATTAGCATAAGAACCAATCTCATCATTTTTATCTTCAATTAAAGACAAAGCCCTTGAAGCACCCAATTGACCATTTTTATACTGTTCATAAACATTAGCTTGTTCCAACATTGCAGTATACGTTCTATTTTCACTATTCAAACGATTTATCTGAATATCAATGAAATCAACAAACTCCTCTTTAAACACCTTAGATTTCAAATCCTGCAACATCAAAATCTCAGTAGAAGTAGTATTAATCGCGTCAATCTCAAACTGTTTAACATCACCCGTAGAGGGAGAAGTCATGTTCCGTACCACATCACCTGCAGCATCACTCTTATTTTCAATATCACTAATCTCTTTAATTCCATTATAGAATGTTTGCTCCTCATAATAAGAAAATCCGAAATATGCCACGGGAACAATGAAAATAATTAACAAAACTATAATTATCAACTTATTTCTCTTTTCCATAAACTATCACTAAATAACTTTATGTAATTAATAGTATATGATAATATCAAACAAAGATAATGTAATTTATACTAAAAAATCAATTACAACATATACATCAACTACTTTCAAAAAGATAATTTAAATACAAAATATTAAAAGTAGCACAAAAAACAAACGTGCCACAAAAAAACAAACATACCCAAAAAGATTATCACCCAAAACACCAAAATATCCTAAGACACAAAACATCACTAAAAAAAATATTAAAACTCATGAAAAATAAACAAATACATATACATCAAACACATCCAAAAACATAAACTAACAAAAAATAAAAAATAAAAAAGTAGCACAAAAAACAATGTGCTACAAACTAAAAAAAAATTTCTAGTTATGCCCTCAAACTTATTAAACAAATATCCCAGCATGATTAAAAAAATAAAATGAGTTATATCATGAAATCTGAACTTTCTAAAACAAAATCAATACTATGTAAATATATAATAAAACCCATATATAAACCTATCAAAAAATAAGTCATTTAACACATAACCAAATAAACCAGACAAAAAAACAACAATAAAAAAATAATAAAACAGTTTATAACAAAAATAAAAAATTAAAAGAATAAACACAAAATAAGCCCAATTTAATCTTAAAAATAAAAAAAATAAAACTAAAAAATTAAAAAACCCCCATAAATGATAATTAAAGGAAAATAATACCAATACTAACTAAACAACCAATAAAACCATACCCTTAAAATTATTTATTCAATGTAAAAGTTTTTATAAACAAAAAAATAACACTATAAATAATAATAAGAAGGAATAGGGGGCAAATAAGGTGAAAAACCATAAAATAACAAAACTATTATTACTACTTGCTATAACCATAATGCTTCTAGGCATAGTTAATGCAACAAAAATTAATGATAGTAAAATAGAAAATACAAAAATAGTAAAAACCACAAAAAATCCAATAATAGTAAAGACAGAAAACCTTGAAAAAAAAATCAATACAGACAATAACCCAATTACCAATAAAAAACTGAAAGATAATAGTTCTAAAAAACAGATAAATAAAAATTCAATCAACAATCAAACAAAAAAAGAAAAAACATACTCCGGACACGTGGATGTCACAGTTGCTTCAAAAGTAGTTTATAGTAAAAAAACCAACATAGTAGTTAAATTATCCGGTTTCAATCCATATACTGATACAGGATATGTATATTTATATTCAGGTAATGACTTTATTGATTCAAAGAAAGCATCAAAAACTACAAAATTTGGAGTTACCTTCACAGATTATGGAACATGCAAATATGAAGTATATTACTATGGTTCTGACGGAACAGCCATAGATACAGGTGAAATTAAAATTAAACCAAGATATTCTATGACACTAACAGCACCCTCAACAATTAATCCAAATCAAAAAATTAAAGCAACAGTAAAAATCCTAGATAAAAATACAAGAATATCCTCCGGTACGGTCAGAATCAAACTTAATGGAAAAACAATATCAACTAAACACTTCAAAAATGGATTATTAACAATAACATACAAGATGCCCAATAACTCAGGTAACTACAAATTAAAAATGGAATATCTAAAAAATAATAAAGTCATGAAATCAGTGACTAAAAATATAAAAATTAAATATCATAAAAAAGTAGGAAAAACAATATTCGGTGAAAAAATAAATATCCGCCGTAACTGGTTTGGTGAACCAGATTATGAATATCTCGGTACTCATAGAAATATTTATATTCATGAAAGAACCACAGGTAATATATTTAAACGTGTTTTAGTTAGAAATGGAGGATATTATAAATATATTTTATTTAAAAAACATATAACTTAAATCAAATACCACTAAATTTCTATTATCCTCCCTTTTTCTATTTTTACCAATTTTTAGATATAAAAAGTTTTTGAATTATTATCTTTCACATCTTTAATTAAAAGACTTGTATGATTATTTAATTTAGTATCTTCAATATCCCGATTTATTTTCAATATCTCTAATTATTAATTCATTCATAGAATGTTTTTTTCTTCCAAATCATGCAAATAAACAGAAATTTCAAAATAAGCAATAGAAACAGGAATAACTATTAACAATAATTAAGATTAATTTATTTCTCTTTTCAATACATATCCCTAAACTATCTTTTATGTAACTAATTTTATTGAATATTTCTTTATGACATGTCAAAACTCATGAAAATAAACAAGTACATATACATCAAACACATTCAAAAACATAAACTAACAAAATATAAAAAATGAATAGTAGCACAAAAAAATAATGTGCTACAAATTTTAATTAGTAACATAAATTCAATAACATAATAGTTACTAGTCAATATTTGAAAACTTCAAATTCATATGTTTTCTTTTTTAAGAAATTCAAGTATATTCAAATGTATTATACCATTGTGAGAATAATTAATCTGATCAGTAGTAATAATATATTTAGGATAGTTATCTTTAATTTTTTCTAGTGATGTGAATTCACGTTTTCTAATTACAGGATCATTTATACTCTCAGATACTTGAACATAGAACGTTTTACCAGGTCGTTTACATACAAAATCTACTTCTAAATTATTAATTTTTCCTATAGTAATATTGAATTTTCTTTTTATTAATTCCAAGTAAACAATATTCTCCATTAAAAAGCCAGTGTTTCTTTTGTATTCATCATTGAATAGATAATAAAATCCCTGATCTATGCCCATATGATCCAGTAACATAAATATCTGCATCATAATCAACCCTGTAACCATTAATACTTTCTTCCCAATTACTAACTTTATGGACTTCATCAAAGAATAAATAAACTTTTCCATCCACATTCTCTGTTTTTTCATAGACCCACTTATTTAAAGATATACCGTCCTTGATATGATTATATCTATTTGATTCAAAAGAAATATAAATTATATTTTCTTCAGGTATGCCCTCTTTATTTAATTTTTTCATGTATTCTTTGAGAAGGTGTGTTTTACCAGATCGTCTAACTCCTGTTATTATTTTAATTTCTTCCGTATCCCTTAATTTATCTAGTTTATTAAGGTATGTAAATCTTTTAACCATAATCGAACATCCACACATAAGATAATTATATATATTATATAAATATTATATTTATTAAAGTTTTTAAATTGCAACTAATAAAATCCATAAAAATGTGAAGTTTTTTAAATTGAAACAATAAACTTTTATTTTTTAAAAGTTTTTGAATTACAACTAATAAAATATATGATTATAATAGTAATATGTTAAGAATATTTTTTATATCAATAGTAGTTTCATAAAAGATTTTAAATCTTTAAGAACAGATATTAGCCAAATGTTTTTCTGTATGAAAAACTTGTACACCCTATTTTTTAAAAATAATAGAAACTTTATCAACAAAATATTTATATTCCATCCACATATAAATAATTATTAATTACGTATTAAGGTGATTAATTTATGAATATGAAAAAGATAATCATCGCATCCGTATTAGCATTAATGGTACTTGGTTGTGTCAGTACCGTAAGTGCAGGATGGTTTGATTTTTTAAAACAAGAAACAACATTAGACATAAATAGTACATCAAACGGTTCAGTATTTGTAGATCTACAAAGTTCAAACAAATCTGTAGAAAACAAAACAGTATCAGTATTTGTTCAAACTGGTGCAGCAAATAAAACATTCACAGTAAACACCACCAGTGAACCAGTATTAGTATGTGTTTTAGTACCTGGAGAATATAATATTTCTGCTAACTTTACCGGTGACGATAATTATTTAGCAAGTAATGCAACTGCTACTGCACAAGTTACAGAAATCTCTCAAAACACAGTAGATCAGATAGTAACTGATATAAACACTGCATTAACTAAATAAGATTAATTATATTTAGTTTTATTCATTTTTTCACCTCCCCCTTCAACAATATTTTTTTTTAGAATCATACTGATTATATTCCAATTAGAAGTGTATAAACCTTAATAATAAATAAAAACCCCGTACTTCTTCTAAATAAATATATTGATTAAATAAATTCTATCCAAAAAAAAATAGCTGAAAAAAAATGCGTGGGAGAGAAAAAAAATGTTTACTAGGAAACATCCTCATATTCAGTTATTCCCCTAGTACCCGGCCCTTCACTGTTTATAACATCAGAATTATAAATAAACTTATTCTCCTGATTTTCAGTATCAATAGAACCATTATACTTAGTTTCAAACTTGTCACCAGATATTAAGGTCTTAGCATTCACATCATTATAAATAGCCATACCCTTAATATGCTCACCATTCACCCTATTTATGAACTGATTATTTTTAAGTGAAATATTACCTATATTATTATATATAACACCACCCCAAGTGAGGTTAGCATTCACCGTATTATTAAAAGTATTTTCCTCAATATTTGCAGTAGCATTACGATTAAAGATTAATCCACCCTTACTACACGTTTCATTAGTAATATGACCAGTCTGAGTATGAGTATCACAAATAGTATTATTTATAAAATCTAAATGTCCAACTTCATGATATAATAATCCACCCCTAAGTTCACCATTAGTATTATCATTGATGAAAATATTATCCTGAATAGTGATATCAGATTCATAATTATCAATTACTCCTCCACGAATTACTTCCTTAAAGGTTAAATTATTGTTCCGGAAAGTATTATTCACTACCTTAGAGCTAGTGTACATGAAGGAATGTATACATCTACCAGTATTGTTCTCGAAGACATTGTTTTCAATAACATTATTTCCCTTAGATACCATGTATACTACTGAAGTTCTTTCATGATCATTCTTTGCATTTGCATTATTTTGTCTAAAGGTATTGTTCTTAAGTATTAAAGTTCCACCATACTCACCAGTACTCCATATGGCTCCACCAGTCAATTCACAGGTATTGTTAACAAACACTGTGTTAGTAATAGTAGTCTTTCCACGACTGGTAATTGCTCCACCCTTAATGTCTCCATGATTGTTTTCAAAGGTACAGTTATCTATTTTCAAATCAGAACTGGAAACCATACAAATAGCCCCAGATTCATTAGTCTGATTCTTTGTGTTTATTATTCTTAAATTATTAATTTCTAAGTTTCCCTTAACATCCATGAACTGTTTGTTCCCGTTTCCATCAATAGTATGGCCGTTACCATTAATTTTGAAGGATACATCCCTGCTTCCACAATATATTTTTTTCGTGATATTATAATCACCATCTTGTAAGTTAATTACATAGGTTTTCTCGCTTTTTTCTTTTGTTTTATTAGCTATAACCTTTGCTAATTCCTTATAACTATGAACATCAATTGTTTCATCGCCACCAGCGTTGAAGAAATTATTTATATTTGTCATTGTTTCATCTATAGCATCCATTATAGGGTTAGTGCCTGTTTTATCATTATTTGCTTCATCTTTTGCAGAAAATGATGGTAGAATTAAAATTATTAATGACAAAATTACTAACAATGTTAATATATTTCTATATTTCATTTTTAATCCCCCTTAAATCCTTATTTCTTAATTTAAATCTTTCTAAGTATTAAGATATATACTTTTCATATTATTAATGTTCTATCAAATAGTTTATTCATAATTATACTATAATAATAGAAAGAATAAAAGACAAACAGATATATTATAGGAGGATATTAGTTATGTTTGGTGGAAGCGACGAATATGTATTAAGAGAAATATTAGACCATGTGAGTCATATCTGGGATTTACATCGTGACCTGAACCTAAATTATGTAGAACTACAATATGCTAATGATTTAAAAGAATTTGAACTGGGAATTATAGATAAAAATGAATTAAACGAGAGAAGAAAAGGACACTACAGGTCAGTAGAAGAATTACGACAAAGAAGAAACTGAATACAGATAATAATTACGTCATATCATATAAATAGATATATACAAAACAGTAATACACGGACAAAAGATGTATAAGATTGTACACAAAAAAATAGTATATAATACAAAAAAAATAATGGGTGATAAAATTGGTACATTGTAAAATGGTACATGAAATGATAAGAGTATATGACCTAGAACGTTCACTGAAATTCTATGCTGAAGCACTAGGCATGAAAGAATCAAGACGAGTAGAAAAACCAGAAGGAAAATTCACACTAGTATACCTGAAAGATGGAGAATCAGACTTTGAACTAGAACTAACATACAATTATGATCCAGAAAAACCATACGATATAGGAACAGGCTATGGTCACATAGCAGTTTACGTGGATGACCTGGAACAAGCACGAGAAGAACACCTGAAAAAGGGTTATACTGTAGGACCATTCAAAGGATTAACCGAAGGAGTAAAAGAATATTACTTCCTAACAGATCCGGACGGATACCAAATTGAAGTAATGCAAAGAAAATAAAGAATAAAAATAATCCTAACAATACTAATTTTTTTTATATTGTAAAATAAAATCTTATTTTATTTTCATATATTAATTATTTCATATTTTCATATTAACAAAAATTACACAGATAACTATACCTAATTTAACGAAGACAGTAGTGATGGAAGGCTGTTTTTAAATTTTTAATATAAAATTTTAAACAGACTAAAATTTTAGAATATAATAGAAAAAAATGTAGCACAAAGAATAAATGTAGCACATAAATATGTAGCACACATTAACAGGTGTAGCACAAAAAATATAATAAAAATCAATATTATATAATTTTTCACTACCAACGGTAAGGGAAAAATAATTTTGAAGAAAAAAGTGTAGCACAAAACAATAAAGTAGCACAAAATATTAAAAATGTGCT
The DNA here is from genome assembly GCF_034480035.2 of Methanosphaera sp. ISO3-F5. NCBI lineage: Archaea > Methanobacteriati > Methanobacteriota > Methanobacteria > Methanobacteriales > Methanobacteriaceae > Methanosphaera > Methanosphaera sp. ISO3-F5. The sequence continues at coordinate 45,896 of NZ_CP118754.2, read as the reverse complement.
ACGAAATATATATGTAGCACACCATTTTTAACCATATTGTAGCACAAAATATAACTGTAGCACAAAAAATAGACAAAAAAATATAATCATAAAAAAACAACACAAAACCAAAATCACCAAACAAATACCCCATTATCAAATACAACCAATACCCAATAACATGAATACTACCTAAATCACAAGTCATTTCAAAGAAAAAACATTAATACATAACGATAATAACATCATAAACAGACATAAATTATTATATAAAACTAAACATTATATATTATAGTATATAAAGAAAATTAGTTGATTAAAATGAATAACAAACATATTAAAACCATTTTATTGTTGTTATTAGTTACAGTAATACTAACCAGTGCAGTAAATGCAACAAAAGTATCCAATGATACAAGCAATACTGATACAACACAAAAAAAAGTAGCACTGAACGATAAAACAATTATAAAAACAGGTAATACTAATATAACACCCAAGAAAGAAGAAGTATCCATAAATAAAGAAAACAAATCCAATAAAAAATATAAAACAGAAAGTAACACATATACTGTAAATTATTTTAAACCACTAAAAAACATATTAACAAGTGACAAGTATGATAATCTAACAATTAACATAAATTCAGACATTAAATTCATTGAATCAATAACACTCAGCGAATCAATATCCCATTTAACTATCAATGGAAACAACAAAAAATTTAACGCATATCATAAACATTCGTTTCTAAATATTTCAAATAAAAGTTGTGTTAATATTAAAAACCTGGAACTCTACAATTATGGCTTTCAACCTGATAGTTTTTATGGAGCATTCTCAAATTATGGTGAATTAATATTAGAAAACGTGACTCTAAAATACAGTAGTCTTTGGATGAATGCAATCATAAATTATGGAAATCTGTCCATTTATGATTCAATATTAGGCAATAACCTGGTCGACGAGGGCATTGGTGGAGCCATCTATAATCATGCTAATTTAACAGTTAATAACACCACATTTATTGATAATCAGGTAACATGGTCTGGCGCAGCAATAGAAAATGAGGGAAATGCAGTAATCAATAATTCAATTTTCAAAAATAACATGGCTCTTGTTAATTTTGGTGGAGCAATTGGAAATCTTAACAACATGTCTATATATAACACAATATTTGACAATAATCAAGTTCCATATGAATATTCAATGGGTGGGGCAATATACAATGAGAAATATTTATACCTATGTAACTGCTCATTTAAGAATAACTGGGCATGGTATGGTGGTGCAATATGCAATACCAAATATTTGGAAATAATTAATTCCACTTTCGAAAAAAATCAGGCATATGAGTCTGGTGGTGCAGTAGACAGTAATAAATTAATATTAGAAAATAATCTTTTTTATCAAAACAGTGCAAAAGATGGTGGTGCAGTATGCACAGCAAACAATATGACAATTACAAATAATACTTTTATAGAAAATAGTGCAAACGAATCCGGAGGAGCAATAGCAGTATTTGGACATAATTACACAAAAAACTCTATTAATTCTAACATTTTCATAAAAAACATTGCACTTAACGGATCAGCAATATACAACAATGCAACAAAAATCAACATCATACAGAACAGATTCATACAAAACAATTTAATAAATTCCACCATAACAAACAATAACATTCTAGTTAATAATACTCCACTTACTTTAGAAAACAATATAAACTTTACAAACACTTACTACCCCGGACAAATAGAAACATTAAAAAATTGTTACATAGCAGACAATATAGTAAATGATAACCAAACAGAAACCAGACTAACAATACCAACATATAAACAAAAACAATACAAACAAAAAGTAACAATCACGGGAAAACTCAAAGACAAAAATGGAAAACTAATCAAAAACGCCACAATACAAATAAAAGTAAACAACAAAACGTTCAACACAAGAACCAATAACGAAGGAATCTATAAATATTTAATTAAAGCATCAATAATAGGTACAAATAACATAACAGTTACCTATAAAGGAAACAAAGATTACCAAAAAACAACAAATAAAACCACATTCAAAGTATCTGCAAGCAAAACCAGACTAACAATACCAACATACAAACAAAAACAATACAAACAAAAAGTAACAATCACAGGAAAACTCAAAGACAATTACAATAACATAATAAAAAATGCAAAAATCAAAATAAAAGTAAACAACAAAATATACAACACCAAAACAGACAACAAAGGAATATACAAAACAATAATCACAGCCAACAAGGTAGGAACAAGTACTGTGACAGTAACATACCAGGGAAACAAGTACTACCAGACAGTTACCAAGAAAACAACATTCAAAACCTTTGCAAGAGCAATAAAAATAACAGTCAACAAGATAAGCACAACCACCAAGGGCAAAACAATAAAAATAACAGGTAAACTAACAGACAACAAGGGAACAATACTCAAAAACACTAAGATAAAAATCAAGATCAACACGAAAACCGTAACAGCTAAAACCAATAATAAAGGAGTATACACTTATAACTATAAAGCAAGCAATAAAGGAAGCATTAAAGTAACAGTAATATACCCTGGAAACAAAAACTACAAGACCAGTAATGCTAAAACCACATTCAAAGTAAAATAAATCCGATTTTAACTAATCTCCCACCCCCATTTTTTTTAACTTATTTTTTTAGAATTTCTATTTAATACATTTCTTCTAAGTAGTTACAACATTATATTCTATAAAGAAATTATTGTAGAAGACATAATTCTAGCCTATAAAAAACACTTAAATGTAGCACAGTTTAACTAATTACACATACACCAATACCGTAAATCAACAATAAAATTATATTAAAAGAAATAATAAACCAATAAATATAGAATAAATAAAATACAAAAGGAGGACCAATAATGATTAACAAAATCAATAAAAAGTTATTCATACTACTAATATTAACGTTACTGCTTGTAGGAATTGCAAGTGCAACAGAAATATCCGCAGATACTACAACACACAATACACAGCCAAGTACAGACACTATGAACATCAAAGAACAAAGCATAACAAAAAACATGGAAACACAAATAAAACAAGATAATAAAGAAATAAAAAAACAAAACACCCTTAACAAGACAACTAAAAAAGCAAGTAAAACAATAAACGTGAACAACTACCAAACACTATACGACACACTAACCAGCGATGAATATGAAACACTAACCCTTAACATAAAATCCAACATAAAACTAACTGAAGACACAATAATAAACGACAAAATTACTAAACTTACAATAAATGGTAATGATAAAACAATATCTGGAAACAAGAAATACCAATTCCTGAATATTCCATCAAGAACCACCGCAACCATAAAAAATCTGAATATAATCAACTGCTATTCACTTGAAGGAGGTGCCATAAGTAATACTGGTAAACTCACCATAACCAAGTGTAACCTAAACAATAATAAAGCAGAATCATCAGGAGGATCCATACACAATAGTGCAACCCTAATCATCAAAGATTCCAAATTACACAATAACAAGGCAAAATATGGTGCTGCAATAATAAATTATGGAAAACTAACCATAACTAACACTAAACTATACAGTAATACAGCAACAGATGGTGGTGCAATAGATAACGAGGAAACAATGACAATCAGTAACAGCCAAATAAACAACAATAAAGCACAAAATGGTGGAGCACTATACAATATTGGAACATTAACAATAAAGGGCACAAACTTTAACAATAACAAGGCAAACAAGTACGGCGGAGCAATAATAGAAAAAACTTATGACACAAATAGGAACATTAAAATATCAGCCAAGTTCACAAACAATACAGCGCCAAGAGGATGAGCAATATTCATAGAGAGCGAAGCACGAACTATTCGAGTAAACAGTAATTTCACCAATAACCATGCCACCTATGGAGGCGCAATATACAACCAAAAATCTAAAGCAAGTATAATAACCGGAACATTCAATTATAACAGTGCTAGTAACAGGTACAATTTTGTATGTGACAAAGGACAAAACACTAAAATAAGTGTCACACCAACAAAATACAAATATAGCAGATACGGCGGAGCAGTATACAACAAAGCAAATAATGTAAATATTAACATTAAATCAAACCAGAAAACAAAGATAGAACAACAAAAAACCAGGATAACAATAAACAACATCCCAACTGTAAACAAGGGAAATACTGTGACAATCACGGGTAAATTCACAGACGAAACAGGAAAAATACTAAAAAACACACAACTAATACTAAACATCAACGGTAAACAATACAAGACAAAAACGGACAATTACGGAAAATACACTTATAAATATAAAACAACAACTCCTGGAACAAACAAAGTAACAGTATCGTACAATGGAAATGTTAACTATATCAGATCATCTGTTCAAAAATCTTTTACAGTAACAGACAAATACAAAGTTGTTACTTTACCAATATATAGAAATCCGGTTACAAAATTCATTAATGGTGACCCATTTTGCACTATTTACGAAACTGAATATGCTCAATATAATCCGGGAGTGTATGCAGAGATTGATGAAAGAGGTCTAGAGTATCCTCCAATTAATAAAATTATTAAAGTGACATTCTATTTCAAAAACAACAGAGGTAACATTATCACCAGAACTGTTAATCCAAAGTATAAAACAGGGGCAGAAACTTCATTGATAAGTGGGTACACGCCATTTAAGGCGGATATTACATACTGTAAAATGAGTGAAACAGAACGATATAACTACTGGTATGGATACTAAAAAAATTCTCTTTTATTATTATTGGTGGAACTGTAATCCACCTTATTACTATTTTTTTTAAGTTAAACACGCTTTGAATATAATTTTTATAGTATATTTTCAGATATTCATACTTTTCTTGAAATCAGGATTTGTTTAATATGTTAGCCTGTTTAATATTTTTTTCATAAAAATAATAAACGGACTAAAATAAATAATTTATAAGTATTAAATTGTAGCACGAAAAGAATAAGTGGCACCATACTATAAAAAAATGTAGCACAACATATTACATGTAGCACAAGAACATAGAAACAACCAGTAGAACAATAAATAAACACATACAATGATTACCCTTTATACTCAAAAACAAATAATTATATTAAAAGAAACAAATAAAACCACACATATACAAAAAAAATATTGGAGAAAAACACCATATGAAAAAAGTTAACATTACACTAATCTTAATACTTCTATTATTAACATTAACCACAACAGCAGCAGCAAACATTGAAAAACAATACAACAATAAAACTAAAAATAAACAACCAAGAAACAACAGCACATATGATAAATAATCCCACATCAGATGAATTCCTACAGTTATTACCATTACAACTGGACTTAAAAGATTTGTTCGGCAGAGAAAAATATGCTGAACTACCCAGTACACTAACAGCTAATACTCCACGTACAAGCACATACGAAGTAGGATACATAGCATACTATAAGCCTACAAACTCAATAGCAATATACTATGAAGATGATCATCAGGAAATACCTGAAGGAATCATACCCCTTGCAATAATAGACAATAACATAGACTTATTCAAGGAAAACAACACACACCTAACAATAGAACAAAGCCCCTGAAAAAAATAATTCTCCCCACCACCTATCCACTTTTTTTAGAAATATTCAAAAAACAAACAATAAGAAAACTATTTAAGCAATAAAAATATACTAATTATTATTTAACCAAAACTAATGGGAGGAAATGAAAAATTATGATAAAAAAAGCAATGAAAAAAATAATCATATTAACCCTATTAACACTACTTCTTGTAGGAATAGCATGTGCATCCGAAACAAACACTACAACAAAACATGAAGATACAAGTAACACAATAACCACCCATACAACAGACATTAACAGTAATAATCAGGCAAACACCACCCAGAGCGTAGACAAAACAATAAAAAAACAATCAAGGGAGTATAGAACCTTAAAAAGTGCAAGTAAAACTGTGAACATTAATAACTATAAAACACTCCAGAATACATTGAAAAGCAGAGAATACAAGACATTAACACTTAACATTAAAGCAGACATAAAACTAGCCGATAATACTATAATTAATAAGGCAATAAAAGAGGTTACAATTAATGGTAACTGGAAAACAATAAACGGACAACAAAAATATCAATTCCTAAAAATAGGAGAAACACAGTCTGTCAATATTAAAAACTTGAAAATAGTAAAATGCCAAGCAGATAGAGGTGCAGCAATATATAATAAAGGAAAACTAAATATAACCCGAAGCTCCCTGTGCTATAATAAAGTATCAGGAGAAGAAAGTGTAGGTGGAGCCATATATAACGAAGGAAACATATCAATAATAAACAGCACATTAAACAATAACAGAGCCAAAGGAACCGAACATTCTAAAGGGGGAGCAATATACAACGAAGGAAACATATCAATAATAAACAGCACATTAAACAATAACAGAGCCAAAGGAACCAAATTTTCTGAAGGGGGAGCAATATACAACGAAGGGAACCTATTCATAGGAAACAGCACATTAAACAATAACAGAGCCGAAGAAAGCAACTATTCTAAAGGGGGAGCAATATACAACGATGGAACATTAACAATAAGCAACTCCACTCTAAACAATAACAGAGCCAAAGGAACCGATTATTATCCAGGAGGAGGAGCAATATACAACGATGGAACATTAACCATGACAGACAGTACCCTAGAAAACAACACCGCTCCCCATGGAGGAGCAATAGTTAACAAAGCAAAAATAACCATTTCACAAAGTAAATTAAACAATAACAATGCAGATATTGGGGGCGTACTGTACAACGAGGGAAATTACGAAACAAATACTATAACAAATTCCCAATTATACCATAACCATGCAGGTGTTGGAGGCGCTATATACAACTTTTATGGTATAATACTTTTAAAAAATAGTAAATTAAAGTACAATGAAGCATCTGACGGTGGAGCAATAAGTAACGATGATGAACTAAACATTACAAACACAATAATAAACAACAACAAAGCAACAGGACCAATCAGTTCAGGGGGAGCAATATACAACGAAGGGGACCTATTCATAGGAAACAGCACATTAAACAACAACAAAGCAACAGGACCAATCAGTTCAGGAGGAGGTGCAATAAACAACGAAGGAGAAATAACCATAACACAATCCACACTAAATAATAACAAAGCCCACGATTTTGGTGGAGCAATACGTAACACTGGAGCATATGGAAAAATAACCATCACTCATAGTAATTTAAACTATAATACCGCATCCATTGGAGGAGCAAGTGCGACAAGCAATTCTCTTTCCCTTTTATAATCAGTATAATACAATTATACGTTGTATTATTGGCCTAGTTATGTGGGCTATTCTCGCCCGAAACTGCATCAACTGGCAACGGATGATGTGGGTTGCATGAGGGTAAACGCCTAATCACATTCCTAATATCCATGGATGTGTGGGCTAGAGAAAGACTAATATTGGCTAATGATGAATGAACTCTTATAAGCGTCGTAACCAATGGCAATGGGGAAGGATATTACATTACCCATTGTTTTGCAAGCAGGCAATGCATACTTTGCTCATATGCATTTAGCATAACCCATAGGCTTGTCGGCGTAATGGGAGAGCCTAAGTTAGTCGTATCTGAAAGAAGAGAAACTTGGTAAGCCCTACTTTGACCCACAATTAAACGTGTGGGGGGACTACAGTGTGAACCGGTGTTCCTAAACCTAGTAGGGTAAGGGATGCTAAGAAAGCTAATGACCACAATAGTCGTTAAGACAGTAGGAAATTAAAGGGATATAATAACTACGTGGTATAATGCTGACTTTAGCAGGTGTATATAACACAGGTAACTATATCAATTATAACTATAGAGGTGTAATGAGATATGTCGAAGGATGTTTATGCAGATTTGAGCCAAAATTCTATTTTGGAGGATGCTAAACAGAATGAGTCCGATTATACTAGCGAATGGAATTCTATTCCATGGCAGAAAATTGAACGGAGCATTTATAAGTTACAATGTGATATAGCTTGTGCCGAAATCAGAAAAGAATACAGTAAAGCCAAACAATTACAAAGATTATTGTTAAATAAGGATTCCACAATTCTGTATGGTATTCGAAGGGCTACAATTTTAAATAGTGGCCGTAGAACACCTGGAATCGATGGGATGGTGCTTAGGTCTCATCCTGAGAGAATGGCTTTATACTATAAGCTTAAATCTATGAAATTAAAGGAATATGAACCTTTACCAGTGCGTAGGGTTTACATTCGTAAATCAAATGGTAAAATGCGACCGTTGGGTATACCGACAATCATTGATCGTGTGTATCAGACTGTCGTTAATCTTGCCCTTGAACCACGTGTAGAGGTGGGTTTTGAACCAACAAGTTATGGTTTTAGACCAATGCGCAATGCAGGACATGCAATCGCACGCATACACCAATTCACAAAAAGAGGTAATCGGTCTTGGGTATTTGAAGGTGATTTCAAGTCATGTTTTGATACTCTTGACCATGACTGGATATTAAAGCAGTTGGGAAATTTCCCTGCTAAGAATATCATAGATAAATGGCTTAAAGCAGGTTACGTACATAATGACATGTTTGATTTAACCGATACGGGTACGCCACAAGGTGGAATAATCTCGCCAACACTGGCAAACATAGCCCTAACAGGACTAGATGAAGCATTAGGAGTAACCTACAAGAAAGAAAAAGCTAGAAACACATTCACTTATCGTAATCAGTCAAGATATGCTATGATACGCTATGCAGACGATTTTGTAGTACTATGTAGAACAAAAGAAGATGCAGAAGAAGTATACTCTTTGATTGAACCATACCTCAAAGAACGTGGTCTTAAATTAGCAGAGGATAAAACACATATAACACCATTAAATAAGGGTTTTGATTTTCTCGGATTTAACATCAGAGAATACCCAACACAAAATGGTATTAAAGTGCTTAGTAAACCTGCTAAGGACAGGATTAAAAGACTCAAAAGTAAGATACGAGAATTGTTTCTAAAATATCGTAGTAGTGGAAACATTGACGAGCTAATTGGAAAACTGAACAGTCTAATAATCGGCACTGCCAATTACTGGAAACAAACAGTAGCCCACAAAGCGTTCAACGACATTGATGACTACGTTTGGAAATTAACATATCGATATCTTCGTAGACAACATCCTAACAAGTCATGGGATTGGATTAAAGATAGGTACTTCAAAGAAGATTATTATCATAAACATGATGATAATTATATACTTACTAGTCCAGAAAATCCTAACATACAACTTGTTAAGATGAAATGGGTACATATACACTATGCACACATAATCAAATACAATTGCAATCCTTATGACCCTGAATATAAGGATTACATAAGGAAAGCTTTTAAGAAAACACCATTTGAATGTCTTTACAACAAAGGCAATTAAATAAAATAACATGGATTTATAATTGATTTCGAGATAAAGAATACGCTTGAGCCGTATGTCTTGAAAGGGACACGTACGGTTCTTAGGAGAGAAGGGAAGAGTAATCCTCCCGACTTATCCGACTAGTTAACACTGCAGAACTAGGAATAATAACTATAAGTAACACTACAATAAACAACAACAAAGCAGAAGGAACAGAATATTATGATGGAAGCGGAGGAGCAATATGTAATTCTGGAAGATTAACCATAACACAATCCACACTAAACAACAACAAAGCAGAAGGAACAGAATATTATGATGGAGGCGGAGGAGCAATAGGTAACTGGAATGGAAAAATATCCATAACAAAGACTACCATAAACAATAACACCGCACACGACGGAGGAGCAATAGACAACCGGGATGGAAAACTAAACATTACACAATCCACACTAAACAACAACAAAGCAACAAACAATGGAGGAGCAATAAACATAGACAACGATTTAGAATATGAAAATACTAAAAATCTTATGACAATACATATTGACAAAAATACATTTAACAAAAACCAAGCCAGAAAAGGATCCGCAATATTCCTCAATGAAACAACAAGAATACGGAAAGAAGGAAAATACACAAACAATATAAACAATACAATAACATACATAACAAACAACATTTTTAAACAAAACAAAGCAAAAACAATAGGACCAGTAATAATAAACAAAGGAAAAAACACCCACATGACAAATAATACAAACATGAAAAAATCAAACGACTCCTCCACAATACACATACTACAAGGTACGAACACACAAATAAGATCAAACACGTTCCAAATACCAAAAATTGCAACAAAAATATCCATCAACACAATCAAACAGAAAACCTACAAAGAAAACATGACAATCACAGGAAAACTAACCGATAAGACAGGAACAATACTCAAAAACACTAAGATAAAAATAAAAGTAAACACTAAAACTTATACTGTAAAAACCAATAATAAGGGAACATATGCTCTAAAGGTAGTTGCTAACAAGGTAGGAACAAATACAGTGACAGTAACCTATCCTGAAAACAAGTACTACAAGACAATAACCAAGAAGACAACATTCAAAACCTTTGCAAGAGCAACCAAAATAACAGTCAACAAGATAAGCACAACCACCAAGGGCAAAACTGTTAAGATAACGGGTAAATTAACTGATAACCTTAAATCACCAGTCATGAATAGTCTAGTAAAAATAAAGATTAACAAGAAAACAGTTAAGATAAAGACCAACAAACAGGGTGTTTACACTTATAACTATAAAACAACAGTCAAGGGAAGAAATAATGTGACAATAACCTTCCCTGGAAGCACCAATTATAAAAAAACTAGTACTAAAACTAGTTTCATAGTAAAATAACCATTTATTTTATTTTTTTTATTTTTTACGATATTATTTGTATAAATATCATTTTTTTTATAGAATATTATTAATATATATCTTAATTTTTATACTTATTTTGGTATAGAAAATATATTTGGGTCTGGTTGTAAGAGTTCTGGATAGAATTAAAAAAAAATGATGTATGAATATGATTATTTATATTAGTGGTTTGGGACTTTTACTGAAGTCCTGTGGATAATTTCTCGTAGTTAATTCTTTGCCTATGTGTTTTAGTCGAAGATCAAGCATCTTTCTTCCAGCACTTGTTGGTGCATATAATGGTACTTTTTTTCCGGAGTAGTATGGTTTACGTTCCTCTGCTACTATTCTAATATTTCTTGATGCACAGCCACTTATGACATCTGCGTAGTCGAATAGCATTTCGGCTTCTTCTTTTGTTACGTTGGTGGTGTGTGCTACTAGGATGTAAATGTTCACGTCTTCATCTACAGGGTATTCTCTGATTTCTTTTATTATCGTGGAGGGTATGATTGTTATTGCTATGTTTTTATATCCCCTGTTTATTGCCATTTTTAATCCTTTTATTGGGTTTAGTTCTGCGGTTTCGGGGTTTAATACGTTGTGTTTTCCTACTTTTTCTATGACTTCTGGTATTGGTGTGGTGCTTATTAGTGCTGATACTCTTCCTCCTACTCCTTGTACATTGTCGGGGTCTGTCATTAGTAGTGTTCCTACTCCATCGCATGCTCCTACGACGCAGCCTATTTTTCCTTCTTTCATGTTTGTTCGTAGTGTTTCACTTATTCCGAAGCTCATAACATCTTCTACTTTTATTGAACGTTTTGGTGTGCACATTCCGAATTCCCAGATTCTTTTATTTATGTTGTTTTTGATGAATTCTTTTGTCAGGTTTCCGTTGTCTTGATATTTTTCAAATATTGAACAGTAATCTACTACTGGTTCTCCTATACTTGTTATTTTTCCGTCTTCTATTGTTACTTCAGCTTTGCCTAGGGCTTCTATTACGTGTTTATCTTTTGTCATGTTCTGTTCTCCAATTTATTATTTAATTACAATAACAGTGTTATATGAGAATATTTATAATATTATATAAAAGAGTTTTGTGAGTTAAAACTCACAAAATAGGGAGTGAATGATTTTTTATGAAAACAATCAGAGATTATGATGATAACTGTCCCATTGATGATACATTAAAGTTAATCTCTAAAAAGTGGGTGATTTTCATTATACGGGATATGTTCCTAGGTAAAACTCAGTTTAGTGAATTTCTTGAAGAAAAAACGTTAAGTACAAGAGTACTGACGGATACCTTGAAGTTTATGGAAAACAATAATCTTATCAAGAAAGAGGACAAAGAATATTCTTTGACTCAGAAAGGGTATAACTTAAACAGGATACTGTATAATATGTTGGAATATGGATTAGATGAGGTTAATAGTGGTAACTTAAATGATAAACAAAAGGAAGAACTTAAAAAGGATTATCAGAAAATCCTAAAGATAGACTATGAATGATATTAATTACCTCCCAAAAAAAAAACGTTAAATAATAAAAGATTAAGCAATAAAACCTTTTAATTGTTATTCATCATCCAGTCCTATGATACTTTCCTCATAATCTTCTCTTAATTTTTCTTGTTTAGCATCATATTTCTGGTCTACACGTTTATGGTCTCTTTTTCTTCTTTCTTCAAGTACTTTTTTTCTTCGTTTGTATTCTTTTTTGTATATTTTTTTCAGGTCTCTTTTTCTTAGGCAGTGGCCACAGGGTTTCTTGTTTTCTATTTGGTTGACATCTTTTACTAGTTCTATGTGTTTGTTGGATCCTTTCATTTGTTTTACGCTTTCACAGTCTCGTGTGTGTATGACTCCTGATCTTTTGTTGAGTACTATTTGTTTTAGTTCCATTGTTGTGCACATCCAGTTTTTATTCTTATATATTATATTTATGTTCTAGCCTGTTTATATTTTTTATTATAAAATTATAAAACAGACTAAAAAAAAATATTCTATTAAAAAAAAATAATGCAAATAAAGAATAACCAAAAAAAAATACCCTTAAAATCAGTACAATACCAGTTAAAACATGAAAAAAAAATTTATATAATATGTAATGGAATAATAGTTACATACGATATGTAACGGAAAAAGTATTATTTTGAGTATAATACATTTCTTTGTATTACAGTTAAGGAGTGTTTAAAGTATGTCTCAATTGCCATAGCCCACAAGCAAATATTTAACTGATGATGAATTTTATAATAGAACACAAGAAATAATCTAATAAATATTTTAAAATCAACAGGAGAAAATAATGCACCTAAAATATTACTTACTGGAATAAGAGGTGTTGGAAAAACAGTATTATTACATAAAATTAAAAAAATGATGGATGAAGATTACTTAGTTATTTATATGGATTTAAGTATGTCCCAGTCCATTTCAAAAGAACAAAATGTCTATAAAAGGAATACTGGATTATTATTATAAACAAATTATCAAAGAATGCAAAGAAAAGAATATTAAAACAATAGATAAAAATATCAAAAAATACTTTAAAACATATAATTTTGAAATTAAAGATTACACAACAATTAATGGAATACCAATACCCCTAATTGATACTGAAGTTGATATAGAAAAGTATAAAGATTTCATTTTTAACTTACCTCAAAATATTTATAATGATTATAAAACAGAAATTAAAGGAGTAATACTATTTATTGATGAATTTCAAATCATCAAAGAATTAGAAAATTACCTAGAATCATTTTTATGGAATTTTAGAGGTTATATCTCAAATCAAAGAAATGTAGGCTATATAATAAGTGGTTCAATGAGCTTACAAGATAAACTTATTAGTGAAATTTCAAGTAATGAAGGCACATTTGGTAATAGAATGATATCAATCATATAAACCCATTTACAGAAGAAACTGTTAAAAACTATTTAAAAGAAAAAGCGCCCGAAATAATATTAATCAAGAATCATTTAAACAATTTTATAAATGCACATCAGGTAATCCTTCATACATCAATACATTTGCCAGATTACTTCCTACAAATCAAAAATTAACCGAAAATGATATAATTTCTTGTTTTGATAATAATTTAGAGTATATAGCAACAAATTTTATAAACCAATGGAATAGGTTAACCAAAAAAGATAAGAATTGTTAATTGCTCTGATTAAATCACCACTTAAACGTGTAGAACTTGCCAAAAAACTTAACGTAAAATCAGGCTCACTAAGTGAACGATTAACCAAATTACAAAATCTTGACTTAATAGTTTTTCAAGAAGGTAAATATGAATTTTCAGCAAAATTATTGCACAGATGGCTGATAATAAAATATAAACAAATGGGTGTTTACCAATATAGAGTATGAATTATTATAATATAATATATTATCTACCTAAACATACTCCAATATCCCTCTTTTTTCACTGAAAAAAAGATTATTGTAGCTGTTTAAAACTAATTAAAAAAAGATTATATATTTAAATAATTATATTTAAAAACAGTGATTATATGGTTTATAGTATTAATCAAATAAAAAAAATAGCAGTACCCATAGCAAAAGAATATGGTGTAACTAGTTTAAGTTTGTTTGGATCATATGCCAAGGGTGAAGCTACATCTGAAAGTGATGTGGATTTTTATATAGACAAAGGGAATATTAAAGGTTTATTAGATTATATAGGTTTTATTCAGGATTTAGAAGAAAAATTACAGTGCCATGTTGATGTTGTAACAACAACTATAGAAGATAAAAAATTTATTGAAAAAATTAAAAAAGATGGTGTGTTACTTTATGAGAAAAAAAGATAAACCTAAACTACTACTCCCATACTCATCATTCACTAAAAAAAACTTATTACTTGAAAATTTTATGCTAATAATAATTTTCTAAGACACAATTTTTTTTATCTTTTCATAGGATTAGTAAATCATTGCTTAAATATTATTTTTAACATAATATTATAATAGTGATTATGAATGGAAGTTAAAGAAGTTCTACGCAGAAACTGTCCCATAAAGGATACAGTAGAAATAATTAATAGAAAATGGGCAGTTATATTATTATGGGATATGTTCAATGAATATGAACATTTCAACGAATTTAAGGAAATTAATCCAGAACTAAACAGTAACGTGTTATCGGATACACTGAAATTTTTAATAGAACATGGATTAGTGAATAAAATAAGTGCCGAATATAAAACAAGATATGCTCTAACAGAAAAGGGAAGATCAATGAATAGGATAATGTATGAATTAGGTGTTTATGGCATACAATCAGAAGATTATGATGACCACCAAGAAGAAATAAGAAAATATTTCAAAAAAATATTTGAAATATAAAAGATTTATTAGAGGGAATCCTCTGCAATCTTAACTCCCATCTGATAAGCTTCTTCTAAATCCTTTGGAAACTGTGTTTCCCTTTGTTTTCTTTTGTCTTCTTCATCAAACCAAGTGTTAACATACCTTGAATAATCATCAAACTGGTAGGTGTTATTTACTTTTAGTGAATAAGGTTTGGTGAATACACTTCCCAGGAATGCTTCTTCTAAGAAGTCAAATACAGTGTTATAAAATGGGAATGCTGGATTATCTGTTTTAATGTTCATATCATATATGATGCCTATTGGCATACGTTTTTCTGTAATATTTATATCAGCATATGGGAACTGAGGGAAACATAACCTTTCTATAAATGCCCGTAGCATACCATTAATATCTGCAAAGTATACTGGTGCTCCGAAGACAATACCATCACAGGTACGCATACTTGCCAGAATATCCTTAATATCATCATTTACCGGGCAGGTGCCATAAAAAGGTCCTTCTTTTTGTTTGCAGAGGAAACATGACCTGCAACCAGTATAATTATAATCGTATAAATCTATTTTTTCTATTTCAACATCTTCTGTCTTATCTTTTAAAGTGTCTTTTATTCCTTCAATTACTTTATCTAATAATTTACTTGTATTATATTTTTTTCTTGGACTACCTGTTAACTATATAATATTTCATAATATATTACTCCCTATTCTTATCATTAGTATGTAATAATAATTATTTAAATATAAAAGTTCGTTCCAACTAACCATATACTTCTTATAAAACATGAAAAACTATCCCAAAGAAAATGATAGGAGAATCATCCCCCATAAAAACACGCAACAATATAAGAAAAAAAGAACTAAATAAAAAAAGTAGTAGAAAAAACTATGATGGAATGAACCAGACTAGGATTCCCCCTCAAAACCTACCCGTTCACCCAACAATCGAAGTCCAAAATATAATACAACAATACCCACAGGAATAGAAAGATACCATTGAACACCAAAGCCAGCAGGAATATAACCAACCACTATAGCAACAATGGCAACAAAGACAGCATAATAAAACTGAGTACCCACATGACTGATATGATCACAACCAGACCCCATCGCCGAAAGTATAGTAGTATCCGATATTGGAGAACAATGATCACCAAATATAGAACCTGTTAACACCCCACTAGTACAGACGATAAGATAATTCATATCACCACCACCAAGAGACTATGCAAACAATAATATCACAACAGTTAAAACTAGGGGTTTCATACCATTAACCCATTCATCCAGCACTTCACCAATTGTCAGAATATTTTTACCAACACTAATTAATATTGTAACAATTGATGCAAACAATGCTGACTGGAAGAGAGCAACAGACGTATCCGAATTAGATAATGCTTCAAAAACACCATTAAATAATAATGGTGAAGTACTCATCAGATGATTAGTTTGTATTAGTTCGTATCTAAAGGTTTTTGAGTGCAAATTCTTACTTACATGCTTAAAAACTCAAATAAATGTTTAAAATCATGAGTTGAAAATGTTTGAGTCATATCAAATTAATATACTCACAACATTCTTACTTTAAATACTTCTGAACTGCTTTAAAATGTTATTAATTAATGATCCAGATAAATTAACTCTTTAATCTAAATACTTCTCATATACGATTCCTCAAATAGATTACCACCCTGAAATATTCATAAATAAATGATTATACATGAAGAATTTTTTTTTAGAAAAATAATTTTTTAATAATGAAAATATAGGTAAACTTTTAAATACTATGTGTTTAATAATATATAATTGTAAGTTTAGAAGGTAAAAATTGGGATAATTTAGCCCGTATATCCTTGTCTCGACGAGGGGCGAATTAGGTGGTATATGGGTTCTTCATTCTTCAAATACTAATTTTAAAGATACATTATCTAATAATTCAATAAATTCATCATTTTTATGTTCATATTTCTGAAATGCTGACCAAGCTATTATATCCACTATTTGTAATCCCTTATAATGAAGAGAATTTACGTGTTTTATATCAACAGGATATTTCTTAAAATTCATTAAATTATTATTAAACTTTTTATTATAAATTATAATGTCTTCTTTTTTATTTTTTGATTTATCCACAAATATAAAAGTGGGAGATGTAATTTTAATAATTTTTGCTAATTCTGAGGATAATTCATCATATACCATGTTATTATTATTTTGTTTTAATTTATATCTATTCTCTTTATTGAAAACTATAATGAAGATATTATTATCAAGAGAGTTTACTTTTTTAAGAATCTTTTTCTTGAAATTTTTTGGAAGTGTAGCACCTTTAATTTCATTAGTAGTATTAATATACTTTTTGGAATTCCGTCGTATTTTTGTTATGATTCTATCTAATTTTTTTGAGTCTTTTACTTCTATAGCTGCAATAACAAAATATTTGGAACTAACCTCTTTGTTTCCTAAATCTCCACTTTCATCAATATAAATATAAGACATAATAGACACTGAAATTTTTATAATTTTATTTAAGTTAATTATCAGAAATATACTTAATTATTTTTCAATTTTATCATATTTAATCATTTCTCCAGTATGAATTTATTTCATGACAAAAATATTATGGGATGCGTAATCATGCAACCACCCAAAAAAACAATAGATATAATATATCCTCCCAATAAAAAAAAACACGGAATAATAAAAGAAAAAACTAAGAAAAAAAAAGTATGAAAAACAATGAAGGATGAATCCGACTAGGATTCCCCATCAAATCCTACCCGTTCACCCAAGAATCTGAGTCCAGCATATAATACAACAATACCCACAGGAATAGAAAGATACCATTGAACACCAAACCCGGCAGGAATATAACCAACCACTATAGCAACAAGGGCAACAAAGACAGCATAATAAATCTGAGTACCCACGTGACTGATATGATCACAACCAGATCCCATCGCCGAAAGGATAGTAGTATCCGATATTGGAGAACAATGATCACCAAATATAGAACCTGTTAACACACCACTAATACTGACGATAAGATAATTCATATCACCACCACCTATAGCCCAGGCAAGAGGAATAGCTAATGGCATCAGTATACTCATAGTACCATACGCAGTACCAGTAGCAAATGATATTATGGCACTTAATACGAATATTAAAGTAGGCAGTATGAACATTGGCAGTGAACTTTCTAAAACACTTATAAGATAATGTGCAGTACCCACCTTATCCACAACCCCACCAAGAGACCATGCAAGCAGTAATATCACACCAGTTAAAAGTATCGGCTTCATACCATTAACCCATTCATCCAATGCTTCACCAATTGTCAAAATATTTTTACCCACACTGATTAATATTGCTACTATTGATGCAAACAGTGCAGACTGGAAGAGAGCAACAGATGCATCCGAATTGGATAATGCTTCAAAAATACCATTGAATGAGAATGGTGAAGTGTTCATCAAGTGTATTAGTTCTGTGTTGTTTCCAGTGAGAATAGTGTTGTAACCACTCCAATAAAATGCTAATAATGCCGTGATGACCAATGTAAGTATTGGTATTAGTGCAGACCATACAGAATACTCTATGTTTTCAACCGGCTGAACATCCTTAAACTGAGAAGAATTACCTGCTACTTTTTCTGTATTCTTTCTTTTTCTTGCATCTTGTTCTGCTTTTTTCATTGGCCCAAATTCATATAATGTTAGAGCTGACAATACTACGAATATTAATATGAATATATTATAAAACCTGAAGGGAATTGTTTCCAGGAATAAACCAAAACCACTCACACCAGCCAAACCTATAGTGTTTAAAGCATCCTTTATTAAGGTAATTTCCAATCCAATCCATGTTGAAATGATAGATATACCTGCAACAGGAGCTGCCGTGGAGTCTATGATGAATGACAATTTCTCACGAGATATTTTAAGCTTATCCGTTACAGACCTCATAATAGGACCCACTATCAACGCATTTGCATAATCATCAAAGAAGACACACATACCCAACGCCCATGTTAACAGCTGAGCCTTTTCTGGAGTATCTGCCCTTCTTGCAAATGCATCACCCAACGCCTTGGTTCCGCCCATCCGAGTAATTAACTGTATTATACCACCAATTAGTAAACATTGCAGGATAATTGCAGCATTCCATGGATCAGACATGGATGTGATAACCTCACCACATAATTGTAGAAAGGCATTAACAGCTGTTGTGATAACATTAACATCCCGGACATTTAGCATGAACTCTCCTACAAAAACTCCTAGAAACAAGGAGAGTAATGTTTGTTTGGTAACAAATGCCAAGATTATTGCCACTAGTGGTGGCAGTAATGTTAATATGCCGAAACGAAGAGAATTATCCGTATTCTGTGGGAGTAATGTTATCCAAAAGGACAATACAAACAATAAAATTATTGAAAGCAGTGCCATTACTCCAATTTTTGTATTTGTATTCATTATTATCACATAAAATAAAATATTATATATTTATTATTTTCTAAAAGGAGTGTTTATTTTACAGTAACTGTTTCAGAACACCCCTCCCCCTTTTCTATTATTATATTGGATAATTATATTATAAAAAATTTGATAAAACAATTATAACATAAGAGAAGACTAAAAAAAAAATTATTATGCAAAAAATTATAAAATATACGATAAGATGAATAAAATTAGATGACTGACTTCTATATGGAAATCATATTGAAAATACTAGCCATATAAAATAACTACCAACGAGACAAGAGTACAACCTTAAAACAAAAAATATTATTAAAGAGAGAAATTTGAATAAAAAAAGAAGCATATATAATACAAGGAAGAAAATAAGGGAAAAAATATATATGTGATCATATATTTTCAATTAATTGTTCAAGGTGCTTAATATACATATCCCTAACTGCTTTTGATTGAGCTAAACCCTCAATAAAGCATTCAACTTCATACCCCTCTGATTCAAACATGGACTTCCAAGAATCCTCCTCATCACCAGCCATATCATTTTGAGCATGATCCCCTGCCACTACCATTAACGGTTTTAAAACAATCCTCTTATATTCACCCTTCTTAATCATTGCTAAAACATCATCAAATGATGGTTCTGCCTCAACAGTTCCAATATAATAATTCCCATAATTCTTGGAAACAAGTTTATCCTGTAATGTAGTATAAATCTTGTTAGAATCAGCAGGTGTTCCATGACCCATGAAAACAACAGCAGTATCATCATCATAGTCTGTTGCCGTGATACAGTCAATTAAATCCTCATAATCCTCATCATATTTAATTAAAGGCTCACCCAGTACCAGTGTGTCAAATTTATCCACAAAATCATCCAAATGATCCTTAATTTTATAATGATACTCTGTTCCATCCATCATATGAGTAGGTTGAACAATAAGAGTTTTAACCCCATCATCCACAGCCCTTTCCAAAGCCTCACGAACATTATCTATTTCAAGATTGTCACGTTTCTTCAATTTATTAATTATCATTTGACTCGTGAATGCTCGTCTAATCTCAAAATCTTTGAAATAATCATCAATATCCTTCTCAATTGCCCCAATACTAAGATCACGATTATTGTTATATGACGTTCCAAAACTAACTACTAAAATAACTTTATCTACCATAATTATCATCCCTTCCTTTTAACTTAAACTCATATATTAAATACTGTCAATTATCTAAAAAAGAAATATTTTAAATTTCATTTGAAAAGTATTAATAACTATTTGATAAATATATTACTGAAAATATTTAAAAATATCTATTCTACGAGAAAACATAATACCACCATAACTCCAACACCCCCCACACCAACATTAAAATATGCCATGTTACCAGAAAAAAGCAGATATAAAACCTAATTTTTTACAGAAACATAACAATGCTGTCAATTTAAGTAGTTATCATTTTATTAGTTTATTTTTATTTTAAATTATTTTTTGATTTTTATTTTTATTATTTTCATTAATTTTTCTTTGTTTTAATTTATTATTACTTTTATTATTGTTATAGTTGTTATTATTAGTGTTTATTTTTTTAATCGTTGTTTTAATTATTAATTATAGTTATATTTATATATTACTTTTTATATATATTTTATTAGTGAATATGATTTCTATACTTTTTTGAATTTTGTTATGAGTTTATTGTATTCATTTTTATTTGAATTTATCTTATTTGTGGTGTTAATTTATGAATTTTATGGTTGAGGTTGAGAATTCTATTTGTAGGATTGAAGACTATAATGATTATAAGTATTGGTATGGACGTAAAGCTTTTACTTGTGTTCGTAAATGGAGTTTTATGGATTATGTACTTTTTGTTTTAGTCAATAAAGGTCGTAGTAGTGCTATTGAGATTGAAGAGTACGTTAAAGAACGTTGGGATGATGAATCTAAAATCATTTCTAAACAGGCTTTATCAAAGCAACGACTTAAAATTAAACCTAAAATCTTTAAAGACATGAATATAGACTTTATAAAAGATGTATTTAATAGTTCTGAATTTGAACATGATTTTAAAGATTATACAATACTTTTAGTTGATGGTTCTGATCTTCAATTACCTAATATTAAAATTACCAAAGAAGAATTTAATGTTGCACCAGATACCATAGTGTACACCCAGGCACCAAGTGTTAAAGCTTCTATGTTAATAGATGCTAAATATAACCTTGTAGTTGATGCTATCTTAGGTGATTTTAAATCAAATGAAAGGGAATTAGTTAAACAACACATATCCAATATTGAAGATAAAATAAATTTAGAAAAAACAATAATAATCTTTGATAGGGGTTATATATCACTTGAATTAATGTTATTCCTTGAAAACAAAGGTATTAAATATTTATTCAGATCTAATGAAAGATACTACCAAAACGAAATATTAACTATGAAATCTCGTGATGAAACAGTACAATTAGAAATCAATACCAACAGAACTCAAAACATCAAAGATAAAAACATAAAAAAACAAGCATTAAACCTAGAATATTATCAAACAAGAATAAGCAAACCCTTATTAGACAATGGAGTTACAGAAATACTATTTACTAACATCACCGAATCAGAAGCAGACATTCACAAACTCAAAGAATTATACAAAATGAGGTGGGAAATCGAATTAAATTACGAAAAAATCAAAAATAAGATACGAATAGAAAATTTCTCTGGAAAAAGAAGAACCATAATTGAACAAGACTTCTATTCACAAATATACATCTTCAATTTACAAATGGCAATACAAAACAAAGCACAAAAAGAATTAGAACCAGAAAACAAAGAATTACGAGAAAAACACGATAAAGAAAAACGACCAAACACCAATCTGGGAATAGGACGTCTCAAAAACAAACTAACCCAAATACTATTAAAACCATTAAACGAAATAAAAAGAATCTTAAACAATTTAATCATAAAATCAATCAAATTCACAACAGATCACAAATTCAACCGACCATCAACAAACAGAAAAACCAAAAGACACGTAAAATACCCCTACAATCTAAGAAGAAGCTTTTAAACAAAATATTTTTTTTTCATAGAAAAAACATTATCAAACAAAACAAATCAAAAATTAAGTTGACAGCATTGAGAAACATAACACAAAAACATGAACACGACAACAAAACCACATATTCTACAATATAAGACAAACCGACAGACACATAAAAAAAATAGTCAATCCACAAAAAAGCACTCAGAAACGCTTAAAAAAATTATTAAACCACAAAAAATGCCCCCCCCCCTTTCATTAAAGAAACAACGAGCACCAACCACAACATAAAAGAAAAAAATTCAAACAACCCAAAAACCAACAAAAAAAGAGAAACAAAACAAAAAAAGACAAAACAAGAACTTTTAAAACAACAATTAAAGGCATTAAAACTAATAATAATAAAACACAAAACAACAAATATTCAAAAAACAATGAACACACATTGTAAAATTTTGAATAAGAATAAAATGAAAGGTAGATGAAAACCTATGAAAAAACACATGAAATACTTCATAGTACTAATCACACTACTATTTCTAACAATAAGTGTTGCAAGTGCTAGTGACAACACAACAACACACACAAATACAAATACAGAAACACTAGAACAAACAACACACACACTAGAAAAAGTAGCAACAAGTACAGAAGCCAAAAAAATAATAAAAGAAAACAAAACAAAGAACATAAAAACTGCAACCAAAACAGTAGAAGTAAACAATATGGATGAGTTTACCACAGCTATTAACAGTGCAGTAGAAGATTCAACAAATGATGAATATATTATTAACTTAAAAGAAGGAACATATGATGTTTCAGAATTTACAGTCTATGAAGAAGGATCTTCAGCTCCTAAAATAACTATTAATGGGAATAAACAAACAATAACTGGATCTGGTGATGAACCTGGAATGTTATTTATTAATCTGTGTCCTATCACTATTAACCAAATTACATTTGATGTTTTATTAATTAATGAATGTAATGAAATGACATTAAATAATGTTACCTTGAATGGACCAAGTTCTTTTGAGCGTGATTCAGATACTAAAATATTTGACTCCACAATTACCGGAGAAAGTACATTTACCGGGAGCATGTTATTAAATTCTGTTAAATCTACAGAAACCAGTGTTATTTCAAATATTGGTTCTTTAACTATAGAAAATTCATTATTGAATGGTACTTTAAGTAATAGTAATAATGCAAAAATTATTCTTAAGAATACAACCTTTGGTGAAAACTTTAAGTATGAAGGCAAAGGAACTATTACAAGTGATAACGAAACACAATTATTACCTTTCCAAAATACTTATAATGGAAATTATACTCTAGAAAATGTTATTATAGATAGTAAAAAAACCAATAATGGTAACTTAACCATAATAAATTCTAATATAAATGGTAACATTGATAATTATGGGAATTTAACTATAATTAATTCAAATATTACTAAAACTATTATGAGTTGGGGAAATTTAACTATATCTAAATCTACTATTAATGGACCACTTTCTCCTAGCGAATCACATATATCTGATTCAATTATTAACAATTCAGTATCTATTCAGACAACAGGTTTAATTACTTTTGATGATGATGTTGAGTTTGGGGATAATTGTGTTATTAATGTATATGGTGCTGGAAAAGTTATTATTTCTGATGAAAACAAAATAGCACCTTATTATTCTAGATATAACGGTACATATGTACTTGAAAACATTAATATTACTAAAACAAAAACAAATTATGGTAATTTAACATTACGTAACTGTATATTAAACACGACTATAAGTAATATAGGTAATTTAACATTAGATAATGTTGTTTTTGGAGAAAAAGCAGAAATAACAGCATCTGGTGCTGTTATTACTGACGATATTATGAGTGTAACACCATATTTACAGAATTATAATGGTACATACATATTAGAAAACACAACCATTACCCAAATGAAAGAAAATTATGGTAATTTAACAATACGAAATTCAACAATAAATAGTACCATATCTAATAATGAGGGTGCTGTTTTAATTATTGAAGATGATGTAATATTTGGTTCACGAGCAAGTATCGTTAACAATGGGGAAATAATTACTAATCAAACTACTGCAATATCCGCATATTTAGACAGATATGATGGAGATTATACTTTAGAAAATGTAACAGTTAACACTTATAAAACAAATTTTGGTAAATTGACCTTAAAAAATGTGACATTAAACAATAATGGTGGAATAGATGAGTATGGGGATCTTATTGTAAAAAATTCAACATTGAAAGGAACACTTTATGTTAGTTCCCAATATGGAACAACACCTACTTTAATATTTGAGGATGATGTAATTTTTATTAACCCATTTAAAATAACAATAGCCGGTAATTGTCAAATAATTATTAATAATACGGTAAGGATTGCACCTTATATTGATCGTTATTCTGGTTTAGATTATCTTCTAGAAAATCAAACAATTACAAGAAATAAGAACAGTACTACTAATCTTACTATTCGTAATTCAACTATAAATGCTATTGTAGAAAATAGTGGTAATTTGGTTATTGAGAATTCAACTGTGCAAAAAGAGATTATAAACCACAAAAATGCTACAATAAGAGACACAGTTCTTAACAATAAAATAACTAATACTGGAACTTTAATTCTTGGAGATGATGTTACATTTGGTACTTCATTTAAAATAACTGGTTCAGGTAAAGTTATTACAAATAATACAAGTCAATTATTCCCATATATGGAAGAATTTACTGGAGAAGCAACACTCGACTTGGAAAGTTATACTAAAAATATTGTTAATTCAGGTGATTTAACTATTGAAAATTCCACATTAACTGGAACAATTACCAATAAAGAAAATGCTAATCTAATATTTAAAAACTCAACACTCAACAATGTCGTATCAAATAGTGGAACATTAGAATTAAATAATGTAACAGTAGATAGTACAATAGATAATAGTGGAACATTAATAATATCTGATGACACAGTATTTGGTGAAAATTTCAAAATTACCGGCAATGGAAAAATAATTATCAATGACACACAAAGAGTAGCTGATTACCTAACAACTTATACAGGCAACATAGTACTAGAAAATAAAACTATAAACGCAAACAAAGTTAATGAAGGCAGACTAACATTAAATAATTGTACAATAAATTCAACTATTGAAAACAAAGGACGTTTAATAATAGATGATAACACAGTATTTGGTGAAAACGCTAAAATCACAGGTACTGGTGAAATAGTAATAAATGATATAACCAAAATACTTCCAATAATTGATACAATAAATGGAAACTATGTAATCAATGACACTACATTAAATAAAAGTTACATATTTAATGGAAAAGTAACATTAAACAATTGTACAACAAACCAGAAAGACAACAGTAACTTTGGAACATTAACATTAAACAATTGTAGCATAGATGTCGGAGAAGATAATGTATTCTTAGACAACTTTGGAAAAGTATTTGTAAGCAAAGACACAGAATTAACTGGTAAAATCAATGATCTTGGAGGAGAAACAACATACGATGGAAAAGCAAAAACCTATGTTGTAAACAATAGAACTATAACTTTATTCTTTGACCAAAATGGAATAAAATCAATAGTAAATCCAGGAGATGTACTAGACTTCCAAGGAAAAATAGGAGGAATACCAGAATTAACTAGCATTATAGTTAATAAACCAGTAAACATAACTTCAACTACCAAAGATGCATATATTGAATTAAATACTATTGCTGGCAGTTACTTTGGAGAAGATCCTGGAAACAGTTTCACAATAAATAAAGATGGATCATACACAAATGTAACAGGAATATACTTCCACAACACACAACTATGGCTTTACAACACAAACCATGTAACACTAGATAATATCAGTGCAGTAGTAGAAAATCGAAGAGTAGGAAGTGGAGTAGGACAAACAAGTATAAGAGCAAACTCATCATACATCACAGTCAAAAACAGCTACTTCTACACAAAAGAAAATGGAATGAGTAGTACATTAGTACTAGCATGGGCAAACTATTGTGATATAATAAACAACACCATCATTGGTGGCGGAGGTAATGGAAACTTATTATACCTAACAACATATAATATAGAAATACCATATGGAGCACTATTCAATTCATATAACAACATTATAAACAATACATTAATAGGTCCAGACACAGCAGCTGATGTATGCTATGGAATCACAATATCCGGAAATGGAAACATTATAGACGGAAACACAATAAACTATACTGGTAACGGAATCATGGCACAATGGGGTAGTGGAGTAACTGGAGATGAAAGTGAAGAAAGTGCATACAACAGTACAGACAACATAGTACGAAACAATAAATTATATGGAGGATGTGGAATCAGTGGAGGACACATAATATACAACAATTATGTAGAAGGACCATTATCCATATCAAAAGCAACAGCATACAACAACACCGCTAACCGTTTATCTGTTAGTGGAGAAACAGAAATATATAACAACACAATAAACGGAAGAACCATTATCCAAGGAAAAAACAATCAAATAAATAACAACACACTCAAAGGAAACATAAGCATTACAACAGGACCAATAAACAACACATTAACAGGAAATAACATAACAGGAACAATCACACTAGAAGGACAAAACAACACAATAACAAACAACAGAATTACAACAGATGAAGAATACACAATCACAGGTAAAAGAGAAGTAACAGGCAACATAATTAGTGACAACTATCTACAAGCAGCAAATAAAAGTGGAAAAGCATCAATCAACCTTAGAACTGCAGACAAAAACACTATCGAAAACAACCTCCCACACAACACAAAAACCAGTATCAAAAACAATAACCCAAGCCTCGGCGACGACTTATTCATCATAGTTAAAGTAACAGATGAAGATGATAAACCACTAGCAAATGCAGAAGTAACACTCAAAGTAAATGATAAAGAAGAAACATTAACAACCAATAACAATGGTGAAATAGTATACATTTACACTCCAGAAAGTGAAGGAAACTACACAATCAGTGCAGAATTCAACGCAAACGATGCATACACAACATCCCAGAACACAACAACTGTAAATATCATCAACACCACCAAAGTTGTAGAAGACTTAAAAGAAGAACTTGCAAATACTACACAAAAAGCAGATACCCTTGAAAAACAGTTAAAAGATGCAAACCAGACCATTAATAACCAGAAAACAACATTAGACAACCTTAACAAAACACTCACACAAACACAAAAAGACCTACAAAACGCAACCAAAAAAATAACAGAACAAAACCAGACAATAAACGACTTAAACAAAAAAGTAGCCGACGCCAACAAGAAAGTAGACAACCTCAACAAATCAAACAATGACTTAAACAACAAATTAAATGATGCCAACAAGAAAGTTGACAACTTAACAAACGCTAATTCCAACCTCAACAAACAATTAGCAGATGCAGACAAGAAAATAGATACACTAACAAAACAAAACGATGACCTGGAAAAACAGTTAGCAGACCTAAACAAAAAAGTAGATACATTAACAAAAACCGTGGACACTCTCAACAAGACAGTAGCAGCACGTGACAATACCCTAAAAGAACTAACCACAAAAACAAGCACCAAAATAACAGTAAATAAAATAAACACAACCACAGTTGGAAGCACAATAACCGTAACAGGTAAAGTAACAGATGATAATGGCAAAGCATTAAACAATATGCCTGTAAGTATCAAAATAAACACTGCCACAACCAAAGCAGTAACAAATGCAAATGGAGTATACACATACACCACAACAGCATGGAATGTTGGCACCAGTAATGTAACAGTATCATCAATTGCTAATGACAAATACACTAGTAACACTGCTAAAACAACATTTAAAGTAAGTAAGGCTAAACCTGTGCTTAAACTTAACAGTATCAGTGCTGTTAAATATAAAGACAAAGTAACAGTTACCGGTTCACTCATGGACAACAATAACAAAGCAATAAACGGAGCACAAATAACACTCAAAATTAACAGTAAATCCGTGAACGTTAAAACCGCTAAGGATGGATCATTAACCTACACCACCAGTGCAACAAGTATGGGAACCAACAATGTAACCGCAACCTATAACGGTAACACCAAGTACAATAAAGTAACCGCTAAGACTACTTTCAAGGTTAATAAACAAAACCTCATATTAACAGTTGATAGAGTAGCAAGTGGACTTAAATATAAAGATCCATTAGTTGTTGGTGGAAGACTAGTAGACGGTAATGCTAAAGCAGTAGCAAACAGTCAAGTTAACCTCAAGTTTAATGGTAAAACATACAAAGCAAAAACAGATAAAAACGGTTACTACAAAGTAACAACACGTGCAACCACCATGGACAAAAACAACTTAACAGTAACATACGCTGGTAACAAATATTATAATAAGGCAACTGCTAAGACAACATTCACTGTAGCTAAACAGGATCTTGTCATAACATTCAACACTGTAAAATACAGTAATGGTAAAGTAACTATCAGTGGTACTTTCACTGACCGTAACAGACACGCTCTTATGAACAGTCTCGCTCGTATAACATTAAATGGTAAACAGGGTACAGCAAAAACAGATAAAACAGGAACATTCACCTATACTACTAAAGCAAATAAGGGAACTTATAAGGTAACTCTTGCTTATCCTGGTAATGCTCGTTATAATGCTTATAGTAAAACTAGTACTGTTAAAACAGCTTAAAAAAAATAATTAATTGAAGTTAATAGGGTGTTTAACTTCAATTTCCACTTCTCTTTTTTTATGGATTTAATTATATGTTTCTCTTTTTTTTATAAGAGTCTTTGAAATATTCTGGGGGATTTTTTGAAGTTTAAAATATTTTTTTTCTTGATAATTGTTTATGTTATTTAATATGGGGAGGGAGTTGTATCCTGTTATTTGGATTAAATATAATTAATTGTAATTGTTTTATATTGTCATCACCATTAACACCACCTTGATGTTCCCAAAAATGGGGAGAAAAGGATGGGTGATTATCCCTTTTTTTTATGTCATTACTTTGCTTATGCTGTCTTCGTTTGGTGCTTCTATTTTTACTAGTTTTCCGTTTTCTAGGTATTGGAATTTGTATTGTTGTCTTCCGTCATCCATTTCTGTTTTGAAGTATCCGTCTTTGCCATTGATTACTTTTTTTGGAGTAGCCGTAAGCGTTTAGTGCTTGTACTGGTTTGCCGTTGATTAGTACTCCTACTGTTAGTTCGAGTTTGTCACCGTTACCATTTATGTATTCGTGTGTTACTTTGTTGTCTACTCTTGTTCCGTCTATGTCTTCTACGTCTAGGCCGTCTTCGTCCATGTGTGTTGTGTCTACTTCACTTTCATATGCATTAAATCCGTCTAGTACGTTTAGGTTTTCACCATTTATGTTCACATTACCTGCTGCGTTAACTGCTGTTATGAGTGAGCCTGCAGCTAGTAAGATTAATCCGATCATTAATATGTTTTTCAGGTTCATTATCCTTCACCACTGATAATGTTGTATTTGATGGGTGTTTTTCTTTCCCATCTGTCACAGTCTTATTTAGTAAAATCTAAAAAAGTATCATCATGACAATTTTAAACAGTGACTATAGATTTAATGAGAGAATATTTTAAAGAATTTATGTAAATTATATGTGAAAATTACAAGATTAATAGAATAAGATTTAATGAAAAAGCATAAAGTGTTAAAAATTTATAAAAAATAAATATAAACACTCTAAATAATAATTATGTTTTTTTTTAACTTAAATACTTATAGCATATTTCAATCAAAAAAAAAAAAAAATATAAAAAAATATCAAGTTTTACACAATAAAACAAATGATTAAATATGTTTTTAGGGGTCTAGAAAATTAATATTTTTTTACGACCTAAAAACGCTGATTTTTTAGTATTAAACATTTAATTAATCTTGGTTAAAAATAATACATTTGATTTTTACTTGGATTTTTATGAAAGGTTTTTATTATCGAAATATTTAAATAAAACCTTTAATAAACATATTAATAGTGAGTTAAATGTTATTAGGTTTAAATTTCGATAATTCCAACCCATATACTAGTTTGTTAGAAGAAATATTTAATATTATTGATTCTAGAATAATCCAACAAATAATAGCTTCAAATGGTATAAAACCATTGAATAAATTTAATTTTACTTTAAAAGTTATTTTTATTAGTTAATTTTTTAATTTAAAGGTTTAATACATCATTGATGAGATAAATAAGAAACCAGAAGTTAAATCTTTTTTTAATGTTAAAACTGTGTTATCAGTTTCTCAGGTTACAGAACTGATTGGACGTTTTTCTGCCCAAACAATAGAAAAAACTATCAATACAATACTCAGATATCTTAATAGAAATAATAGAGTTCAATCACATACTTATTTACTTGATGCAACTCCATTGGATGTTGATTATAATTTTGATAGTAAGAAGATTTCCAAGAAAAATTTGAAAATAAAGATCCAAAATGGGGTCATGGAACAAGTATTGGCTTCTATATAGGCTTTAAAGGAACTTTTGTACTAGATTACAATACCATGATGCCTGTTTTATTCATAATACACCCAGGTTCACCCCACGACAGTCAAATATTCCCAGAAATACTAGAACAAATGAAAAAAACACCACCTATTACACTACAATGATAAAATACTAGCTGATAGAGGATATTATAGTTATGAAAACTATGAAATAGGCTTAAAAAAATACCACATACAACCATTAATCCTCACTAAATCCAATTTCAACATAGAAAAACTAAACAACGCATTAACCTGTCCATTAGAATATTTCAGACAAAACAAAAAAGATAAAGAAAATAAAAGTAAATTCATAAAATTAACAAACTCATTTTGTAAAAACATAATCAAAAGAAAAAGAATTAAATATGTAAGAAGCCATATCGAAGACTTTTTTAAATTCCTTAAAGAAGGACTAAATTTAAAACATTTCCACAAATATACAACAGAATCCGTTAAAAAACAACATTACTAACTGTATTATTAGCATCCTTAATAATTAATCAAGGATACACAACAAAAACAGACTTACAAATGCTTTCTGAAGGACGAATAATCTAGACCCCTAAAAATATATTATTTCACACCCCCCCCCCCCTAAGCCGAAACAATAAACATATAACCCTGTAGCAGCAAACCTATAGGAAAAAAATTAAAAAATATAGTATAAGAATCCAGGAAAAAAGGAAAAAAGAAAAAGTAATTAATAGAGTAAAAAAAAATAATATAATAAAATAGTAATTAAGCATTAACAATTAAAGCATTAGTACTAGATATGAGATTGCTGATTGGAGTGTCAAATTTGCGTGTAATATTATCGAATTCAAAAGTCATAGCAAGAATGATTCCTTCATCTGTAGATACTACTTCAGCAAATATTTTCTTAGGATGTACTAGTAATTCTGGTTCAACATTTAATATCTTAGATACATCTAAAAATTCAATACCTATAAGATTTTTATTTGAATCTACATCAAGTATTATTTCA
The DNA here is from genome assembly GCF_034480035.2 of Methanosphaera sp. ISO3-F5. Lineage (NCBI taxonomy): Archaea > Methanobacteriati > Methanobacteriota > Methanobacteria > Methanobacteriales > Methanobacteriaceae > Methanosphaera > Methanosphaera sp. ISO3-F5. The sequence continues at coordinate 13,539 of NZ_CP118754.2, read as the reverse complement.
CTTGTTACATCAATAGAATATGCATAATCAAAGTCAGATTTTCTAAGTACAAATGCATCAACATCTACATCATAATCATATCTATCCATAATTTATTTCCTCCCAGTACGTTATAGTAGGTGCATTAAATGTTGTAATAAGTTTAATCTTATTGTTAATCCTTTTAAACACGATACAATAATCATAATTGTCACAGTATGGATGTTCATATTTAATCCTTACTTTATCATATGGTTGTAGAGAAATTTCTACTGGATAGTGTTCCGTTAATAATGTTTTATAAAGGTCAATATCCTTGTAGAAGTTGTTTATATGTTTTTTCTTCATTACATGTGGAGAAATGTAATGAAAGGATTAATTTATCATTTGTAACTGTTTCTAGAAATTTTAATGTTTCTATTAATTTATTCTCACTAATGTATTATCCCACCCATTAATCTTAGACTATATTTTAATATAATTATTATATCATTTATATTTTTTAATACACTTATTGTAGCATAAAGTATTATTATCTCTATTTTTAGAACAACAATAGAACAAATAACATGAAAACACAAAAACAATCAAACCAAGAAAAAACCAACAAAGACAAAATAAAATATATTTCGCACACCCTGGTAAGCTGGAAACAATAAACAGGTAAACATTAAACATGTAACAGTAAACCTATAGAAAATAATTAAAAAGTATGGTATAGGGGTCCAGGGGAAAAGGAAAGAAGAAAAGAATAATAATTTATCAATATAAAAAGAATATGAAAAGAAAATGGATTATATTTTAAGAACGGTAGTCATTTTACCAGTCTTGTATATTCCATTTTCACCAGATATTATTTGCAATTCATACATACCCGGCCTTAATGTAGTGGTAAATGACAGGTCTATTTTACCATTGGTACTGTTTACTCCTTTTAGTATTGTTTTTCCATTGACTTTTATTGCTAAGTTAGTGTTTCTTACAAGTAGTTCTCCTGTTTCATCTCGTATAGTAGCTTTGAGTGTTGTTTTATTGTTTTTCGTGGTGATACTGTCTGTGTTTATTATGACACCTTTCTTGGTTATGGTTAATTTACCACTTGTTTGGCTTCTTGTGTATCCTTCACCACCATATACTGCTGTTAAGTTGTATGTTTTTGCACTGTATGTTGATGGTATTGTGTATTCAAGTACTGCTTCTCCATTTACCACTTTGGCTTGTAGTGTTTTTCCATTTTTGTCAGTTAATGTTTTTCCGTTTAATTTGAATACTACTTTTCCACGATTTATATTATCACCGTTCGCATCAACTATTTTTGCCCGTAATGTTATTTTTTCACCGGATTTTACTGTGAATGATGATTTATCTAATGATACTTTAGCAGTGCCCTCGGTGATATTTAGTATGTTAGTTGATTTTGTACGACTTGAGGTGTAGTTTTCATTTCCTCCATAAACTGCTTCTACATAGGATGTGTTTTTCATCCATGCAGCCTGAACCTTATACTTTAGGGATGCACATCCATCTGTTAGTGTGGCATATAGAACATTATTGTATTCATCCTTAAGTGTAATTCCGTTTACTTTAAATATGACTTTTCCACCACTGACCTTTTCTCCATTCTGATCTTTAACATTGGCAGATAAGTTTACTATACTACCTACACTTGATTTTATTGGAGTTATAGTGATGGTAGTGTTTAGTGGTGGTCGTGTTAGTTCTTTGATTGTGTTGTTTAATGTTTCTATTTCTTCTTTTGCCTGTTCTAGTTGATTGTTTAGGTTGTTATTTTCTTGTGTGAGTGTTTGTATTTCTTTTTGTGCATCCTGTAATTGTTTTGTTAAGTCTGTGATTTGTTCTGTTAGATTTTCTATCTGGTTATCTTTTTCTTTGATTTTTTGTGTGAGATTGCTGATTTGATTGTTTAGTGAGTCTATTTTCTGGTTTGCTTCTTCTAGTTGTCTTGTTAAATTATTGTTGGTGTTGTTTAATGTTTCTATTTCATTGTTTGCCCGTTCTAGTTGATTTGTAAGGTTTTCTATATTATCCTGTGCTTCATCTAGTTTTTCTGTGATGTTTTCTACTTGTTCTTCGAGTTCGGCTATTTTTTTGTCTTTATCTATTTCTACTGTGAAGTCTATTGTGGTTTGTGATTCTTTGTAGTCTTCTGTTTCTGGGTATTTGACGTTTATTGTGTAGTCTCCTGGTGTGAGCGTGTTGTCGGTTAGTATTCCACTTGTGGTGTCTGTGTTGATGTCACCAGTTATTTGTATAGTTGCATCAGCTATTGGTGTCTTGTATATTGAATCTTGTACTGTTATGTTTATTTGTACGTTTTTTTCTGTGTTGTTTATTATGTCATATGCTATTGTGGTGTTTCTTTGCTTAGTGATGTTTAGTGTGAATTCTGTTGAGCTTGGATTTGCACAGTCGCTGCTATATGTTACATTTATGGTGTATGAGTCACTTAGTGGGTTGTAAAGGTTTTTTAGTGTGCTGGCTAGTGATTCTGTTGGTAGTTGATAGTTATTTCCTATATTATAGTAAGCAGACAGTAACTTGTATTCATCTTGATAAAATATAGTTGCATCAGCTATTGGTGTCTTGTATATTGAATCTTGTACTGTTATGTTTATTTGTACGTTTTTTTCTGTGTTGTTTATTATGTCATATGCTATTGTGGTGTTTCTTTGCTTAGTGATGTTTAGTGTGAATTCTGTTGAGCTTGGATTTGCACAGTCGCTGCTATATGTTACATTTATGGTGTATGAGTCACTTAGTGGGTTGTAAAGGTTTTTTAGTGTGCTGGCTAGTGATTCTGTTGGTAGTTGATAGTTATTTCCTATATTATAGTAAGCAGACAGTAACTTGTATTCATCTTGATCTTTTACTGTTATAGTAATGTTGCCTTTTTGTCCACTAGCATCTGTTATAAGAAGTGGTATTTTATTGTTTATACCCTCATAGTATTCATATGAATCCTCTGGTGTGGTTATTTGTGAATCACCGATTACCTTGAATGTTACTGTGTTTGATTGTTGGTTACATGTGGTATAGTATATTTCATATTTTCCTGGTTGTAAATTGTTTAGTGTTGTGTTTTCATATTTTGTTGTAATATTTTTTTGACTGTTTATGTATAGTGTTATGTCGTTTATTCCTGTTTCAAAGTCCTTGTAGTGCATAGGATTTGTTAGTTGTATAGTGTAGTTTAGGATTATGTTTTCATCTTGTTGGAATGTGTCTTGGTCATCTTTGATAGTTAATTTTATTTCATTGAGGGCTATGTCTGTGGATTCATAAATATTGTCCTCGTGTATTCCATTCAACCAACTATTTAAGTCTATTGTTTCCGTGTTATTTGTAGCAGTATTTTGCTTGAATGTGTTGTTTGTAAGATTTATCCATCTCAAAGCATTTATTGCAGCTCCATTTGATGCTGTGTTGTTTATGAAATTAGAAGATATTATGTTAGTTAATTTATTCGGTGAATCACCACGATTATATATTGCTCCACCTATACCACCGAATGCTTGATTGTTTAGGAATTGGGAGTTTGTTATAGTTAAAAGTCCATAATCATTATAGATTGCTCCACCATTCTTAGTTGCTTGGTTGTTGTTGAATGTGGAATTACTAACAGTCAATGTAGCATAATAGTTATGGATTGCTCCACCATCCTTAGTTGCTTGGTTGTTGTTGAATGTGGAATTACTAACAGTCAATGTACCCACATAGTTAGAGATTGTTCCACCAAGGCCTGCTTGGTTGTTGTTGAATGTGGAATTACTAACAGTCAATGTACCATCATTGTTATCGATTGCTCCACCATAAGAAGATGTGGCGTTTGTTATGGTGATGTTCTTAAGAATCATTGAAGCGCCATTAATATAGAATACTTGTTGTTGGTGTCCGTTTATTGTTTGTCCATTACCATCAATTGTAAGGACCATACCACCCGTATTCCATGTGATTGTTTCTGTGTTGTTGTATGAACCTTGCAGTAGGCGAATGGTTGTATCAACTCCTGTACTACTTGCATTATTTACGGCATTCTCTAGTTCTGTGTAGTTGTGTACTTCTATTATGCCATCTTGTTTGAGGTTAGTGTCTTTTGTTTTCTTTTCTATAGATCGTGTTTTACTTTCACCTATTTTTATTGGATTATCATCCATTAAATTCTTTTCTTCAAATTTTATTGTTTCTTTATTATCCTGTGATACCGTGCTTATATCACTTACGACTGTATCATCATTTGTATAAGATTGGTCTTCCTGAGGGGTTTCTGTTGCACTGACAGCCCCCACAAAGAGTACTAATACTATGATAAACAGTAATGTTTTTTCTATTTTTATCATATCAGACCATCTTCCATTAATTATAATCTATTATGATACTCTATATGTGGGAGGAGGGTATTTAACTTTATCTAAAATTATGGATTAAATATAAACATATCAAAGATTAAAAATGAAAATAATAAAAAAAATCATAATAAAAAAACATAAATCATCATAAATAACATAATGCATTAATCATACATTTCCCCCTCTTTCTTTCTTATAACATACCATTATACAACAACACATTGGGAGTATACGGGTAAAATGCAAAGTATAGAAATTGCTAACAAAGAGATAACATACGAACATAACATTATCTTAACCTACAAGATAAAAATAACAAAGACAAGATACATCAATAAACAAACAGGCAAAGTTTATGAGCATTATAAGATAAGAATACCATCAGAACTACATCCATTTCTAAAGAATAAACAAAAACTATATTTCAGTAAGAAAGAAGAAGATATCCATATCACATTAGAAAGAAAAGATGACTCCGTACACAAATGTAAGATTCAAAGAAACAAGATCTATAAAAAGGTGGACTGTTATTTTAATTTATCTAAAAAGGTGTTCGATATTAGAAAATCCACGTATTTGTTATGGAAAGTTGGAGATTGTAAATGGTGAAATTGTTGATAGTACTGTAGGCTAATCTAGTTATAAACACCATTTGGATAGTTTTCTATTAAATATAGGAGTAGGTCCATGTTATAAATTGTCGGCGCGAGGCCGTTTTTTTTTACTAAATTTTAAAAACAGGGTAATTCTCAGATAGTGGCCCCTTATTAGAAAATAAAAAAGATGGTTCTAATCATTATAATATTGCGGACATATTGAGTAAAACAGAATATATGGAACATGTAGGAAGAGGAATTTCTAGGATGAAAACTTCAATGTTAGAATATGCTTTACCGTCCCCTATTTTTGAAGAAAATAATAACTTCTTCAAAGTAACATTATACAATTCAACAAATAGTAATCCAAATAATAAACATAGAAATAACCAACATAAAACTAGTATCTTAGACAATATTAAACTTAATAATCGACAAAAACAGTTATTAATTGATTTAAGTGAAAAATGAAAAAATTACTTATGATGATTATGAGAAAAAATTTGAGGTTTCTCATTCTACCGCAGCTCGAGATTTGAATACGTTAGTTAAAAATAAAATAATGATTAAAAATAAGATAAATTTGAAAGTTTATTTTGAATTAATAAAAGAAATATGAATTCATTACCTTTATCAATTAGCATGATTTAATTATTGAGTGTTAAAAATAATTTGTTTTCAAAAAAAAATTTCATTGAGGATTATGTTTTTATGTTAAAGTTAATCTGGGATCAAAAAAATGAACGATACTTTGACATACTTTGACATGTTTAACCAAAACAAAAACACACACAACAAAACAACAACAAAACAACACAACCACAAAAATAAATGAAAGTTTGACATGTTTCGAACAAATTATATTTAATTCAAGAAATAAAATAATATAAGAATAATCAGTAAATCATATACTTATTAACATTACCAAGTCAAAAATGGAAAAAATAGGAGGAAAATGTGGATGGGAAAATAACAGATCCACTTTTTTTATGTCATTACTTTACCAATACTGTCTTCAGATGGTGCTTCTATTTTTACTAGTTTTCCATCTTTTATGTATTGGAATTTGTATTGTTGTCTGCCGTCATCCATTTCTGTTTTGAAGTAATCATCTTTACCATTAATTACTTTTTTAGAGTATCCGTAAGCATTTAATGCTTGTACTGGTTTGCCATTGTTTAGTACTCCCACTGTTAGTTCGAGTTTGTCACCGTTACTGTTCATATATTCTCTTGTTACTTTGTTGTCTACTCTTGTTCCGTCTATGTCTTCTATGTCTAGGCCGTCTTCGTCCATGTGTGTTGTGTCTACATCACTTTCATATGCATTAAATCCGTCTAGTACTTTTAGGTTTTCACCGTTTATGTTCACATTACTGGCTCGTTAACTGCTGTTATGAGTGAGCCTGCAGCTAGTAAGATTAATCCGATCATTAATATGTTTTTTAGGTTCATTATCCTTCACCACTAGAATATAATGTTTCTGATGGGTGTTTTTCTTTCCCATCTCTACTTATTAGTTTGTTTTGGTTCTTATATAAAGGTTTTCGAGTGCAAGTGCTTACTTACATCGTTAAATGGTGAAATAATGATTATAATAGAGTTTTTGGTGAAACGTGTTTGATGAGTGTCTGTATCAATGGGGTATGTCAGTTGTTCTTTTTGTTAATTTTATTCATATAAGATGATATGTTCTATGAGTTTGGGCATGAAAAATGTTCTAGTGTGTGATTATACCTTACTGGCTTTTGGAATAGTTTTAAGCTAGACTGAAAGTGGATAATGGTATGAATATTATGTTGTCTTCTTTTGTTATGAAATCTGTTCTGTTTGATATGACTATGCCATACTCTGATTTATAATAGTTTATTGCTTGGATAATTTGTTTCTTATTTTTTTTACCTATGCCTACTTCGATGGGCACGACATTTCCATTCTTAGTTGTTATTATAAAATCAACTCCTCCTCTTCTGGCATCATAATATACTCCGGTTTTGTTCTTTTTTGTTTCTTTAATTCTGTGTAATGTTGATGCAACCATGTTTTCTGCCAATATTCCGAGACTTTGTCTTGTGTCCCTAGATAAATCACCTTCACTTAAAAAGAATGCTGCTTTACTTTGTGTTGATAAGAAGTAGTATTTGGTGGGTGTTCTGCTTTTTTTGGATGGTGAACCATATATTTCAATTGGAAAGATTAATTCTGTTTTTCTTAGAATTTCAAGTAGGTTTTCTATTGTTTTTGTAGAAGTTTGGATGTTGTTAGCTATTTTATTGAGTGCTATTTCACCGGGTTTTTCTGTTGCTAGTAATGATATTAGTTCGTAAGCTTTTAATCTTGTTTCACTTTTTATTGATGATATTAGATCCATATCGGTTTCTACTATTTTATCAGATACTTCGAGTGTTGTCTGTATGCTATCAATCTTGTTTTTAAGTATTGTTACTGGCAAATCACCATATTCAAGATAGTATTCGAATTCTTTTTTAATATTATGTTTTAAGACTTTATATTCATTTAAATGTAATTGTTTTTCTATTTTTTCTAATTCTTCTACATCCCCTGTTTGCAACACATCATAGATTATGTCTGTAAACTTATAGGGCATGTTTATATTATAATTTAACTCGGTATACTCAGAAAAAGTTAAGGGATACATTTGTTTTTTTATTGATCGTCGTAGTGTGTCCGCTGTTGATTCAAGATTTAATGCATTGGATCCTGTGAATACTATGAACACGTTTGAATTTTCATCATACATTGTTTTAGCAGCTATATCCCAGTTTTTAGCATATTGTGTTTCATCAATTAAAACAAAAAGTTGTGTTGATGTTAAATAGTGCTCTTCATTAATATCTTTGATAAATACGTCTAAATAGTCAAGCAGATTAAAATCTGGTCTGTGTTTTAGTCTGTTTAGATCAAGAAATAATATTCTGTTTTCTTGGATATTTTTTATTTCATATAAGTATTTATATAATTGGTATAGTAGTGTTGTTTTTCCTACTCCTCGAATTCCTGGAATAATAAATGATCTGTTTGGGTTACAAGAATCTATGAATTTGTCAATATATTCTTTTAATTCAAAATATATTGTTCTTTCTTTTAAATACTTGTAATCATGTTTTAAATTGTTATTGATTAATGGGTAGGAATTATTAATGTTATTAATTATACTATTTCTTATTTCTAGTTCATCCATGTAATTAGCACCACCGTTGTATATTTCATAATATATTTTTTATCTTTTACAAAATATAATTCTTACTAATTTTATCTTTTACAAAATATAATTTATACAAGTTTTATCTTTTACAAAATATTAACCAATAATGATACTGATATTACTGCTTAATCCGGGGGATACTGGAAACAAGATAAAACATTTACCGTGTACTCATTTATCCAACTTAAACCCAAAATAACTCCACCGGAGTATAAGTAAATTGGAACTCTCAAAACAGACTAACATAGTTTAGGCTGTATATATTTTTTTATCATAAAATAAAAAACAGACTAAAAAATAATTATGGAATACTGAATGCACAACAAACAGATAAAAACTAAAAAATACAGTGAAAAAACTGTAATAAACCAGTTTAGATACTTAAAAATAACCTCTTAAACAAAATTATCAAAAAAAATAAGAATAAAAATATGAATAAAATCTAAAATAAATTATAATAATCTGATAACACACTTATCAACATCATAACACCACATACTTTAATTAAATAGAAAGGAAAAGGGAGAAAATATCCCCTATGTCATTACTTTACCAATACTATCTTCACTTGGTGCTTCAATTTTAACTAATTTACTATCTTTAATGTACTGGAATTTATATTGCTGTCTGCCATCATCCATCTCAGTTTTGAAGTAACCATCTTTACCATTAATTACTTTTTTAGAGTATCCGTAAGCATTTAGTGCTTGTAATGCTTTGCCATTGTTTAGTACTCCTACTGTTAGTTCGAGTTTGTCACCGTTGCTGTTTATGTATTCGCGTGTTACTTTGTTGTCTACTCTTGTTCCGTCTATGTCTTCTACGTCCAGGCCGTCTTCGTCCATGTGTGTTGTGTCTACATCACTTTCATATGCATTAAATCCGTCTAGTACGTTTAGGTTTTCACCGTTTATGTTCACATTACTGGCTGCGTTGACTGCTGTTATGAGTGAGCCTGCAGCTAGTAAGATTAATCCGATCATTAATATGTTTTTTAGGTTCATTATCCTTCACCACTAGAATATAATGTTTCTGATGGGTGTTTTTCTTTCCCATCTCTACTTATTAGTTTGTATTGGTTTTTATATAAAGGTTTTCGAGTGCAAGTGCTTACTTACCTGCTTAAAACTGTGAAATAAACGTTAAAAAAGGTTATTTAGAAAAGTTACCATTATAAGATATTCCGTATTGTATCGAGAAATATAATTCCCATGATTACATCAATATTTAAGTAAAGTAAAAAGTAATATTATAACCAATTACAAAATCAAAAATGATAAAAGTTATGCAACATAGACCTAATAATAGAAACAAAGACTCATAATATTAAAGTAAAAATAGATTTAAACAAAAGATTTAAAAATCCAATCAACCAGCATATACAACAACATGACAAGAAGTAATATAACAGACAACAATAGAAAAAATAACTAAAAACTAAGAAAAAAATATAACATATGCTATCACGATATAACTTCCCTCAATAAAAGGAGGAAAGGATATCATAGGAGATTAAAACAACCCTAAGTAAATAAATGTAATACATGTTAATCTATAGGTATTCTAAACTTCATAGATAAGATAATGAGAGATCTTTGAGATATGAAAAAAAATGAATATTCTGAAATGAGAACAATTAATTCAAAAAATATATTTGGTGTGATAATATGCATAATAGAAAAAAAATAGCTGAAAAATTTGCTAAAGCTATAAAATCAGAATATATTAAAGAAATAATTCTATATGGATCTGTTGCTCGTGGAGAAGATAAAGAAGATTCTGATATCGATATTCTGATAATAACGGATTATTATGATAATCTTGAAGATAAAATTGCGGATGAAGTTGTTAAAGTAATATTTGATGATGATGAATACATTTCAACTCAGATAATGACAGTAGAACATTTCGAAAAAACAAAAAATTTTTCTTTTCTCACAAATGTTTTAAAAGAAGGTGTAACTATTGGATGAACTAGAAGAATTTTTTAACAAAGCAGAAAGAAATTTAACTTCAAGTAAAATATTATATGATTCTGGAGATTATGCGAATTCATTATCCTTATCTTATTATGCTATGCTTTATCTTCAAAGGCATTACTAATTAAAATAGGAATAACCACCAATAAACATCATGGAATAATAAAAGAATTTGGTCGAAAATATGTGAAAACAGGATTATTTAAAGATGAAATATTACAAATATTTAACAAAAACACAACCTTTAAGAAACCAATCTGATTACGAGCCAATAGATAATATAACAAGTAAAATAGCTTTAGACAAAATCAACGAAGCACGTATATACATAGATGAAGCAAAAAAATTAGTATAACTAAGCATGCTATACTATAGTAATATACGATATTTAGAATTAATGTTTATAAGATATTTTGCATTATAAAAGAATAGGGTGTATTATTTCTTTAATTTTAAACATTGAATGATTAAGTAGTGAAGGTGTTATTATGGTATATACAATTGATGAAATTAAAGGATCTCAGTATCAATAGCAAAGGAGTATTGTGTGAATAGTTTAAGTCTTTTTGGATCGTATGCTAGAGGTGAAGCTAATGAAGACAGTGATATTGATTTTTTCTTTGATAAGGGCGAAGTAAAAAGTTTACTACAGTATTCATCGTTAATAAACAAATTAGAAGAAGCATTTGATTGTTCAGTAGATTTGGTTTCAACTGGAATAAACAATAAGGAATTTTTAGAAAAAATACGAGAAGGCAGTGTATTATTATATGAAAAATAAAGGAAGATATGGAATGTTTAATATGTTATGTCTCTAATCTTATGTGAATAATTTTTTTTTATTGAATTTTTTTGTGGCACAGAGTAGTTTGGTTGCACAGTAGTTTATTGTTTGTTAATGTAGCACAGTAGTTTTTTGTAGCACGTTATTATTAAGATAAATGTGGCACGGATAGTAACACGTGGCACAAATCATGGATGTTATAAAAAAAGTTGTGTGGAAAAAGATTATAAGAAAGGAATACATGAAAAAACAGGTACTTTCATGAGAATCCTTGACCAATGTATAATTATATTATTTACCCCACCCGGATTAGTTTATTGTTCAAATTTTTTTCTCCCAGTAACTTTTATCATAATTTATTCCCAGGTCACGTAGTGCTAAGAGAAATTTTCTTATGGTAGGATATTTCATTTTAAGTTTCATAACCTTCTCCTTTTTATCCCACCATATAATTTCATGGGGATTTAGATCATAGTCTACAAGTATGCCTCCTTCACTGTCCAGGTCCATATAGTATAAGTCATCAATCGTGTATCCTGCCTTCTTAACTTCCTCTATGAACTTCTCTTCTGGTGTTACTTCCCACCCGGTGTAGGGGTAATCCTTTTCAGTGGTTACGTCAACTATTTCTACTGTTTCTTCTATTTTCTTGTAGTTCATGTTTTCACCGTGTATGTGTTGTTGGTTGTGTTATGGTATATGTTCTGGTTTTCTAGTGTTTTCCTGATTTTTTCTATTGAATGACCGTTTAGTTTAAGATGGTTATACAGTATGTGTTCGGGTATTTCTCCCCAGTCCAGGGATAATTGTCGTATTTGTTCCTGTATCGTGTTTAGTTCTCGACGATCGTTCATGGTGGTGTTTCCCATTATTTTATCTGCTTCTAGTGTGCTGGTTTCTGAGTCGAATCCTATGTGTTTCATACAGTATTCTTGTAGTTTCATTGCTCTTTGTGCATCTTTGACTGTTACTTTGTCTGAGAGCCTTATACGTGCTGATGCCTTGCTTAATCTTATTATTGCTTCTAGTTGTCTTGTGGTTATTGGTATGGGATGATTGTTTTCTTGTGCTAGTTGTCTTGTTTTACAGAAGAATTCTGCTATATGTTTCTTCACTTCTTCGTCTAGTTCTGGGTTTATTGTTCTTGCCAGGCTAATATACTTTTTTAGGAGGTCTGCTGGTATTTGTTCTGTTATATCTGGGTTTTCTTGTGTGTTTAGTATTTTCATGGCTATTTGTTCGTCTGTTTCATGGTTTATGTTGTCGATTAGTATGAATATTAGGTCGAATCTTGAGAGGATGGGTGGGCTTAGGTTTAGTTGTTCTGTGAGGTTTTTGTAGGTGTCAAATCTTCCATACTTGGGGTTGGCTGCGGCGAGTACGCTGCACCTGCTGTTTAGTGTTGTGTTTATTCCTGCCTTGGATATGCTTATTGTTTGTTGTTCTAGTGCTTCGTGTATTGCGCTGCGGTCGTCTTCTTTCATTTTATCGAATTCGTCGATGCAGATGTTTCCCTGGTTTGCCAGTACCATTGCTCCTGCTTCTAGGCTCCAGTTTCCTTGTTCGTCTTTTACTGTGGTTGCTGTTAGTCCTGCTCCACTACTTCCTTTTCCGCTAGTGTATATTCCGTGTGGTGATATTTTGCTAACATATTTTAGTATCTGACTTTTTCCGACGCTGGGGTCTCCTATTAGTAGTATGTGTATGTCTCCTCTTTTGTAGCTGCCATCGTGTGTTTGGTGGTTGGGGCTGCTGAAGAGGTGTAGTGCTAGTGCTAGTTTGAGTTGTTTGTATCCGTACATGCTTGGTATTATGCTGCTTGTTATCCTGGTGTATATGTCTGATTGTTTTGCTAGTTTTTTTATCTGCTTTTTTTCTTGTTCTGTTATGTTTAGGTCTTCATAGTTTTTATCGCTTTTTTCTATTGCTGTTATTGTTACGTATTCGTTGAAGTGATTGTTGTCATTGTTGTTTTCTAGTTTTACTATGCCGTTTACTGTTATTTTGTCTCCTGGTTTTATGCTGTTTATCATTTCATCTTTGAGGTAGCATCTTACTTGTGTTGGCTGGAATATTGTGTCTGTGTTGTTCTGGTCTTCTTCTAGTATGAATAGTTGTTTGTCCTCGTATTGGCTGTCTTGTTTGTTTAATGTGTATCCTTTTCTTCTTCCACAGTTTTTACAGTTTTCTTTGGGCATTTTTAGTTTTTCATCGTCTTCTACTGGGTATATGTTGTCTACTCCGCAGTATGTGCATGTCCAGTGTGCTCGTGTTATCTGGTTGTATACTATGCTTCTTTTTTTTACTATGCCTTCGAAGCTTATCCATTTGTTATTGTATCGTTGGTGGATGTGTTCTAGTTTGATTTTGTGTTTTACGTTGATGAATTTTATTGTTGTGTCTGTGTGTTGTATTCTGATCTTTTTTAGGTATCGTTGTAATGTTTTTATTATCATTTTATAGTTGTCTTCGAGGTTTTCTGTTAGTTCTGGATAGTAGGTGTCTATTAGGGTGTAGTCTAGGTTTATTGTTTCATCTTTTGAGACTAATTCTTTTTTATAATATTTGTTTAGTATTTTATCTATTCTTTCATAGTCTATGTCTATCAT